>NZ_JALTON010000047.1 GCF_027000115.1 Thiohalobacter sp.
CGGCATCCGTGCGGTCGTTCTTGTCCCGCTTCCGGTAGGGCCGCACGTACTGGGGCGCCATCAGCCGAGCCTCATGCCCCAGCTTCTGCAGCTGCCGGGCCCAGTGGTGCGCCCCGCCACAGGCCTCTATGCCCACCAGACAAGGGGGCAACTTCGCAAAAAACTTCAGAAACCGCCCCCGGGTCAACCGACGCCGCAGCACCACCTCGCCCTGCGCATCCACACCACAGACCTCGAACACTTTCTTTGCCAAATCTACGCCAACTCGGTTAATCTCGCTCATGGACTCTTCCTCCTCTGTTCGATTGGACTTAATCACTACCAATCTGGCACATCGATGCCGTTTAGGGGGAGGGGGAGTCCATACCATTACGGCAATCCGGGCGGCATCCGTGTTTCCACTGAAGTCGCCCGGATGAAACGCAGCGAAATCGGGGAAAGCGGTGCCATGAATCCCGGATTCCGGCCTGTGGCCTGCATCCGGGCTACCTGCTGTGGGTGAGGCGTGAGGAGACGGATGATGGCATTCTGACGCCTGATCCCTCACCCCTCACTCCCACGCAGCTCGCGTACCCACAGCGAGGTCGCGCCCGCCACGCCGGCCGGCATGGCGATGAAGTTGACGACGGGGATCATGGTCAGCAGCAGCAGGCCGCTGCCGAAGCCCAGCCCCAGCATGCGGTGCCGGTGCAGTGTCCGGCGCTGCACGCCGAACAGCAGGCGGTGGTTGGCCATCGGGTAGTCGAGGTACTCCAGCGCCAGCATCCAGGCACTGAACGCCAGCCAGAGTGCCGGGGCGGCCAGGTTGAGGCCGGGGATCAGGAAGGCGAGCCCGAACGGAATCGCCCAGAGCAGGAAATAGCCGAGCTTCTGCACCTCCGCCCAGATACTGGGCAGGATGTCGGCGAGGATCTGCTTCCAGCCGCCGGTATCTTCCAGAGACTGGCCGGTGAGGTGGCGTTCCACCGCCTCGGCCAGCACCCCGTTGAAGGGTGCGGCAATCAGGTTGGCGAGCACCGAGAAGCCATAGAACACCACCAGCAGCACGGCGCCCGCGAACAGCGGCCACAGCAGGTACTGCAGCCAGTCCAGCCAGTCCGGCAGCCAGCCGAGGAGCTGCGTCATCAGCGCATCGAAGGCGTGCCAGGCGTAGCCGATCAGCCCGCCGAAGACCAGCAGGTTGACGGCCAGCGGGATGAGCACGAAGCGGCGCAGGCGCGGCTGGCGAATCAGCCGCAGACCCGCCAGCACGTGTCCCCAGCCGCGGAGAAAGGACTTCATGCCGCGGCTTCCTCGAGCGCGACCAGGGCGCGACAGGCGAGGCGGGCGGTGCCGAAGGCGGCGTCGTTGTGGGCCGCGCGTTCCACCGGGATGCCGAGGATGCGCTCGCGGATGGCCAGCCATGCGGGATTGCGTGCACCGCCGCCGAGGCTGATCACCCGCTTCGGCCAGGGCGCGCCCAGTTCGGTGAGGCGGCGATAGCCGAGGCGCTCGATGCGTGCCAGGCCTTCCAGCAGCCCCTGGAAGAAGCGCGCGTCGTCCTTCGGGCGCGGGGTCAGGCGGGGCGACAGGTCGGGATCGGGAATCGGGAAGCGTTCGCCCGGTGCGCGCAGCGGGTAGTAGTCGAGGCAGACGCCGCGCGAGGGGTGCAGGCGAGGGGTCAGCGCCTCCATTTCGGCATCGGTAAAGAATGCCTGCAGCACGGCGCCGCCGGCGTTGGAGGCGCCGCCGGCCAGCCAGACGTCCCCCAGCCGGTGGCTGTAGACGCCCAGTTCCGGGGCGAACAGGGGCTCGGGGGACAGCAGCTTCATGACCAGCGTGCTGCCGAGCACGGTCACGGCATCACCGGGCCGGTGGGCGCCGGTGGCGATGACCGCCGCGGTGCTGTCGGTGGTGCCCACGAACACCCGGGCCGTTTCCGGCAGTCCCCAGCGCTCGGCCAGCATGGCGCCCACCGTCCCCAGCAGGGTGCCGGGCTCGACCACCTCGGGCAGCAGGGGGCGTGCCTCCGGCAGGGCTTCCAGCCACTCGGGCCAGGTACCGGCCAGCGGATCCCAGCCGAGCTTGAGGGCGTGGTGGGCGTCGGTGATGCCGTAGCGGCCGCTGAGACGTCCCAGGATCCAGTCGGTCTGGTGCAGGGCGTGGCGGGCGTCGGGCATTTCCGCCGCCAGGTCGAGCAGGCGGGCCAGGCTGGAGGTGGGCGTGGCGGCCGGGCTGTCAGGCGCCAGTGCGGCGATACGGGCCGCGGCGTCGCGGGCGGCGCTGTCGTTGTACATCCGCGCCGGGGTCAGCGGCTGGCCGGATTCGTCGGCCAGCAGCAGGGTGCCCGCGGTGCCATCGACCGAGAGGGCGGCGACATGGCCAAGGAGGTCCGGTCCCAGTGCCTGCATCACCGCGTCCAGCGCGTCCCACCAGTCTGCTGGCTTCTGGGTCACCCGGTTGTCCACGACATGGGAGGGCGGCAGCGGTGCCTCGGCACGACCCACCGGCCGGTCGTCCTCGATGACGATGCCGCGTACCCCGGAAGTGCCAAAGTCGAGTCCGAGGCAGAGTCCCATGGCGCGATCCCTCAGGGCAGGGTGACGGGTGGCGGCGGCGTCCAGTCCGGCGCCCGATGCTCGGCCACCACCGTGGTGTAGATGCCGCCGCGGACGTTGAAATCCGCGGTCAGTCGCATGAAGCGCGGGGCGCAGGCGGCGACCAGATCGGCGAGGATGCGGTTGGTCACCGCTTCATGGAAGGCCCCTTCCTCGCGGAAGGACCAGACGTACAGCTTCAGCGACTTCAGTTCCACGCACAGCCGGTCCGGCACGTACTCGATGTGCAGGGTGGCGAAGTCGGGCTGGCCGGTCTTCGGGCACAGGCAGGTGAATTCCGGCACCCGGATGCGGATGCTGTAGTCGCGCTCGGGGTTCGGATTGTCGAAGGTTTCCAGGGAACGGGAAGGGCGGGTGCTCATCCGGCCAAGATACAGGATTCATGATGCAAGATACAAGTAAACCAGTGAAAACAGGGGGGTTGCGCCGGTTTCTCGGGCGTGTTCGAGCTCGTTGCGAGCGACGGGCGGCGATCCCGCTTTCAGGGTTGCTGTCAATCCTTGTTCGACCCGGATGCATCTTGTATCTTCGCGCCCCATGCGCCTCACCAAGCTCAAGCTCGCCGGCTTCAAGTCCTTCGTCGATCCGACCACCATCCCCATTCCCAGCAACCTGGTCGGCATCGTCGGCCCGAACGGCTGCGGCAAGTCGAACACCATCGACGCCGTGCGCTGGGTCATGGGCGAGAGTTCCGCCAAGCACCTGCGCGGCGACTCCATGGCCGACGTCATCTTCAACGGCTCCAACACCCGCAAGCCGGTCGGCCAGGCCAGCGTCGAGCTGGTGTTCGACAACAGCGACGGCAAGCTCACCGGGCAGTATGCCCATTACAACGAGATTTCCATCAAGCGTCAGGTGACGCGCGACGGCCAGTCGCAGTATTTCCTCAACGGTACCCGGTGCCGACGCCGCGACATCACCGATATCTTCCTCGGCACCGGTCTCGGCCCGCGCAGCTATTCGATCATCGAGCAGGGCATGATCTCGCGTCTCATTGAGGCCAAGCCCGAGGAACTGCGCGTGTTCCTGGAGGAGGCCGCGGGCATTTCCAAGTACAAGGAACGCCGTCGGGAGACCGAGAACCGCATTCGGCACACGCGGGAAAATCTGGATCGTCTCAATGACCTGCGGGAAGAAATCGAGAAACAGCTCGACAAGCTGCAGCGCCAGGCCCGCACCGCCGAGCGTTACAAGGAACTGAAGCAGCAGGAACGCCGGCTCAAGGCCGAGCTGATCGCCCTGCGCCATCGTGCGCTGCATGCCGACATCGCCGCCCGCGAGCAGGACATCGCCCGGCGCCAGACCGCGCTGGAGGCGGTGATCGCCGACCAGCGGGCGCTGGAGGCGGCGATCGAGAAGTCGCGCGCGGCCCAGGCCGAGGCCAACGACGCCTTCAACGAGGTGCAGGGCCGCTACTACGGCCTGGGGGCCGAGATCGCGCGCATCGAGCAGGCCATCCAGCATGCCCGCGAAACCCGCCAGCGCCAGGCGCAGGAGCTGGGCAAGGCCGAGCAGGCCTGGAACGAGATCGAGGCCCACATCAGTGTGGACGGGCAGCGGCTGGAGGAACTGGCCGCCCAGCTCGCGCTGCGGCTGCCCGAGCTGGAATCCCTGCGTGGCCGGGCGGAGGCCTCGCAGGCGGCGCTGGCCGAGGCCGAGCAGGCGATGGCCGCCTGGCAGCAGGACTGGGAGGACTTCAATCGCCGCGCGCAGGAACCGCAGCGGACCGCCGAGGTCGAGCGCACCCGCATCGATCACCTGGAGCGCCAGCAGATGCAGATCGCCCAGCGGCTGGAGCGCATCGCCGAGGAGCGCGAGCGACTGAATAGCGAGGCGCTGGAGGCCGAGATCGGCGAACTGGAGGCCGAGGCGGCGCGGCGCGCCGAGCAGGCGACGGCGCTGGAAGCGAAGCTGGAGACGGTGCGTGGCCGCATCGCCGGGTTGCGCGAGCAGGTGCAGCAGCAGTCCGCCGAACTCGACGACGCCCGCAATGCCTTCCGCGAGGCGCGTGCGCGGCTGGTATCGCTGGAGGCCCTGCAGCGGGCGGCGCTGGGCGAGGACGACGGCCTGGTGCAGGGCTGGCTCAACAGCCAGGGCCTGGCCGACGCGCCGCGGCTGGCACAGGAGATCGAGGTCGCCGACGGCTGGGAGTGCGCCGTGGAGACGGTGCTGGGGGATACCCTCGAGGCCGTCTGTGTGGACGACCTGGCCGCAGTCGCGCCGGCGCTGGCCGGACTGGACACGGGCCGGGTGGCGCTGATCGAGCGCCGCGCCGCCGGCGGCGCCGGGGCGGGGGCATCGCCGCTGCTGGACAAGGTCCGCGCCCCGTTCGATCTGGGCGCCGTGCTCTCCGGCATTCATGTCGCCGAATCGCTCGACGAGGCACTGGCCCTGCGTGCCCGGCTGGCGCCGCACGAATCCGTCGTCACCCGTGACGGGGTCTGGCTGTCGCCGGCCTGGGTGCGCATCAGCCGCACCCAGGACGCCCGTTCCGGCGTCCTGCAAAGAGAAAAGGAAATCAATGAGCTGGAGAAGTCTTCGCAAGAGATTTCTCGGCAAATCGAAACGCTCTCCGCGGCACTGGAGTCTGCCCGCGAACGGCTGGCCGAGGCCGAGGCCGAACGCGACCAGGTGCAGGCACAGGTCAACCAGGCGCATCGCGATCACAGCGAGGTGAGGTCGCGGCTGGACGCCCGCCGATCACGGCTGGAGCAGGCCCGCAACCGGCTCGAGGGTCTGGCGCGGGAAGCCGCCGAACTCGAGGAGCAGCGCAGCCGTGCCGGCGAGGAACACGAATCGGCGCGGCGCCGGCTGCACGAGGCGCTGGCGGCCATGGAAACCCTGGCCGAGGAGCGCACCCGCCGCGAGGCCGAGCGCGAGGAACTGCGCGCCCGGCTGGAGGCCGCCCGGGCCCAGGCGCAGGCCGACCGCGACGCGGCCCACGGTCTGGATGTCCAGATCGAATCCATGCGCACCGCCCAGGCCAGCACCCGCGAAAACCTGGAGCGCATGCAGGGCCAGCAGGTCCACCTGCGCCAGCGCCGCGAGGAGCTGCGCGAGGCCCTGGCCGGCGGCGAGGCCCCGCTGGCCGAACAGGAGGCGGAGCTGGCCGCGCTGCTGGAGAAGCGCAGCGCAGTGGAAACCGATCTGGCCGAGGCGCGGCGGCGACTGGAGGCCATCGAGCACGAGCTGCGCGAGCAGGAGCAGAAGCGGGCGGCGGCCGAGCGCGAGGTGCAGGACCAGCGCGAGCAGTTGTCGCAGGCGCGCATGGCCTGGCAGGAGATCAAGGTCCGGGCCGACACCCTGATCGAGCAGCTGGCGGAGACCGGCTTCGAACTGGAGGCACTGCAGAACGCGTTGCCCGAGGATGCCGATCTTGCGGTCTGGGAGCGCGAGGTGGAGGACATGGAGCGGCGCATCCAGCGGCTCGGTCCCATCAACCTGGCGGCCATCGAGGAGTTCGAGGAAGAGTCCGAGCGCAAGCGCTATCTGGATGCCCAGCACGCCGATCTCACCGAGGCGCTGGAGACCCTCGAGGATGCCATCCGCAAGATCGACCGCGAGACCCGCACCCGTTTCAAGGAGACCTTCGACAAGGTCAATGCCGGCCTGCAGCGCATGTTCCCGCGCCTGTTCGGCGGCGGTCACGCCTACCTGGAACTGACCGGCGAGGACCTGCTGGACACCGGCGTGGCGGTGATGGCGCGCCCGCCCGGCAAGCGCAACAGCACCATCCACCTGCTCTCGGGCGGGGAAAAGGCGCTGACCGCTGTCGCCCTGGTGTTTGCCATCTTCGAGCTCAATCCCTCGCCCTTCTGCATGCTCGACGAGGTGGATGCGCCGCTGGACGATGCCAACGTCGGGCGCTTCTGCGACCTGGTGCGGGAGATGTCGGAGCGGGTGCAGTTCATCTTCATCACCCACAACAAGATCACCATGGAACTGGCCAACCAGCTCACCGGCGTGACCATGCACGAGCCCGGCGTGTCCCGGCTGGTGGCCGTGGACATCGACGAGGCGGCCAGGATGGCGGCCATGTAGGCAGGCGGCCGGCCACGACGGCCCGGTCCTTTCCAGGAGTCCCGACCGGATGGATACACTGCGATGGATTCTGCTGGGTGTCGGCGCGGTGTTCGTGGCGGCGGTCTACTGGTGGAGCCGGCGCAGCGAGACCGAGCCGCCGGTGACCCGCCGCGAGCCGAAGGTTCGCGCCGAGGCGCCCGAATCCCCGTCGTCCTCGCCCGAACCCGGGACCCCGGCGCCGGTGCCCGCCCCCGAGGCCGGTGACAGGGTCGAGACGGTGCGCGACGAACTAGAGGCCCTAGGCGACCTGCTGGCCGAGGAGCAGGCCCGCCGTGAGCCCATCCAGCAGCCGCTGGGCCTGGAAGAGGAACGGGTAGTCACCCTCTACCTGGTCGCCCCGCGCGGTGCCCCCTTCGCGGGTGAAGCGGTGCAGGCGGCGCTGGAGGCCGAGGGCCTGAGCTTCGGCGAGATGTCCATCTACCACCGGCTGGCGCCGGGGCGTCTGCCCCGGGCGGTGTTCAGCGTGGCCGGCCTGGTCGAGCCCGGTACGCTGGAGCCCGAACGGCTGGCGTCCGAATCCCTCCCGGGCCTGGCACTGTTCCTGCAGTTGCCCGGGCCGGTCGCCCCGGTCGAGGCGTTCGAGGCCCTGGCGTCCACGGCCCAGGCCCTGGCTGGACGCCTCGGCGGCGAACTGCGCGACGACGCCCGCAACCCACTCAGTGCCCAGCGCCTGGATGCACTGCGGGAAGAAATTGCGCAATATGCGCTAAGACAACAGGTTGACGGCCTGACTTCATGAAGATTCCCAAGTCCGTAGCGCGCCGGGCGGCGGAGCTGCGCGAACTCATCAATCACCACAACTACCTCTACTACGTGCTCGATGCGCCGGAGATACCGGACGCCGAGTACGACCGCCTGCTGCGCGAGCTGCAGGCGTTGGAGGCCAGGTATCCCGAGCTGGTCACGCCCGACTCGCCGACCCAGCGCGTGGGCGCCGAGCCGGTCAAGGCCTTCGGCGAGGTGCGCTATGCGGTGCCCATGCTGTCGCTGGACAACGCCTTCAGCGACGAGGAGCTGGCCGAGTTCGACCGCCGGGTGCGGGAGCGTCTGGGCGTGGACGAGGTGGATTATGCCGCCGAGCCCAAGCTGGACGGGCTGGCGGTCAGCCTGCTCTACGAGGAAGGGGTGCTGGTGCGGGGGGCGACCCGCGGTGATGGCACCGTGGGCGAGGACGTCACCCAGAACGTGCGCACCATCCGCGCCATCCCGTTGCGCCTCCGCGGCAAGGGCTATCCCTCCCGTCTCGAGGTGCGCGGCGAGGTCTACATGTCCCATGCCGGCTTCGAGGCCCTGAACCGGGCACAGGAGGCCGCCGGCCAGAAGCCCTTCGCCAATCCCCGCAATGCCGCCGCCGGCTCGCTGCGCCAGCTCGATCCGCGCATCACCGCCTCGCGGCCGCTGTCCTTCTACAGCTATGGCGTGGGCCTGGTCGAAGGTGGCCGCCTGCCCGGCCGGCACACCGAGATCATGGAACGCCTGCGCCACTGGGGGCAGCCGGTCTACAAGGGCATTCGCCGGGTCAAGGGGCTGGCGGGCTGCCAGGCCTACTACCGGGAGATGGAGGAGAAGCGACCGAAGCTGCCCTTCGACATCGACGGCGTGGTGTTCAAGGTCGATCGCCTCGACCAGCAGGAACTGCTCGGCTACGTGGCCCGCGCGCCGCGCTGGGCGATCGCGCGCAAGTTCCCTGCCCAGGAGGAGATGACGCGGCTGATCGACATCGAGGTACAGGTCGGCCGCACCGGGGCCATCACCCCGGTGGCGAAGCTGGAGCCGGTGTTCGTCGGCGGCGTGACCGTGAGCAGCGCCACCCTGCACAACGAGGACGAGATTCGCCGCAAGGACATCCGCATCGGCGACTGGGTCATCGTGCGTCGTGCCGGTGACGTCATCCCCGAGGTGGTCGGCGTGGTCAAGTCCCGCCGGCCGAAGAATGCCCGCCGCTTCGTGATGCCGAAGCGCTGCCCGGTGTGCGGCTCGGAGATCGTGCGTGCCGAGGGCGAGGCCATCGCACGCTGCAGCGGCGGGCTCTACTGTCCCGCGCAGCGCAAGGAGGCGATCAAGCACTTCGCCTCGCGCCGGGCCATGGACATCGAAGGCCTGGGCGACAAGCTCGTCGACCAGCTCGTCGACCGCGGGCTGGTGGAGAACGTCGCCGATCTCTACCGGCTGGATGTCGAGACCCTGGCCGGACTGGAGCGCATGGGGCAAAAGTCCGCCGAGAATCTGGTGCGGGCCATCGAGGCCAGCAAGAAGACCACGCTGGCCCGGTTCCTGTTTGCACTGGGTATTCGCGAGGTGGGCGAGGCCACGGCCAGGACCCTGGCCAATCACTACGGCGATCTCGATCCCATCATGGCCGCTAGCGAGGAGGAACTGGAGGCGCTGCCGGACATCGGCCCGGTGGTGGCGCGGCACATCGTCACCTTCTTCCACCAGAAGCACAATCGCGAGGTCATCGAGCGCCTGCGCGAGGCCGGCGTGCACTGGCCACGGGTCAGGCGCGCCGCGGGTGAGGGGCCGCTGGCGGGGCAGACCTTCGTGCTCACCGGCACCCTGTCGTCGATGACCCGTGACGAAGCGAAGGAACGGCTGGAGGCGCTGGGTGCCAAGGTGAGCGGCAGCGTGTCACGCAAGACCAGCCATGTGGTGGTCGGCGCCGACCCCGGTTCCAAGCTGGCGAAGGCCGAGGCCCTGGGTGTACCCGTTCTCGACGAGGATGCTTTCCTGGAACTCCTCGCCCGTTATTAGGAGTCTCATAAGTCTCTGAACGCGTTCTGTCTGACCGTGGCGGACCGGGTAGGATGGGCAAAGGCCCGAAGGGCCGTGCCCATCGTGACGGTCACGGGATGCTGATGGGCACGTCGCTGCGCTCCTTTGCCCATCCTGAGAACTGAGTCCGCACTTTGCCCCGGTGTCCCAGGCGCCCGCGCGGCCTTTGCAAGTCAGGCCACCGCCTCTCCGGCGTCGTCCTGTTCGAACACGGCCCGGAAGAGCCCCCGGTGGAACACCAGTCGCGCGTCCAGATTGAGGCGCACGCCCTCGCGGATGCGGGCCTGGCCAGCCTCGGTTTCGGCGTGGCGGGCAAGGGCCTCGCGCATCATGGCCGAGTGTTCCTCGTCGAGGCCCACGTGGCTGGAGAAGAGTTCGAGATCGGCCTCGGTGATGCCGGGGATGGTGCGCAGGCCCTTGAGCAGTTCCGTATACAGGTAGGGTATGGGCCATTCGCTGGCGATGCCCACGGCCGCGGCGGCGGCCAGCCAGTCGCCCGACTGTGTCAGGCGTGTCATGTGACTGACATAGAGCTCAAGTTCAGGGATCAGCCGGCCGCAGGACAAAGGGCGCGTGCAGGCAGGGATGGGCGAGAATTTCCCTTTCCAGCGCTTGCATGAAGGTTTCGGCGCGGGACATGCGGACTCCGTGACCTTGAACCCGGTGTGACAGTGGCCGCGCCACTTAGCATCCTGGCGCCGGATCGGCTACTGTAACCTCTTGTAGCCCGGGGTTATCCGCGCCCGAGGATAGGGTCCGGCACAGGGCCCGTCCACAGGGAATCCATCAACCAGGGGAAGGCAGCACAGAAGATGACAGCCTCGCAGGAAAACCGCTCGCCGGCCGTGGCGCCGCGCTTCCGCAGCCTCATGGAGGCCTGCCGCAAGATGACCCCCTCGCATCTCGGCCCGCTGTTCGCGCGTCTGCTGGAGAACATCGAGGTCGGGATGCTGGAGGCCGCGGACCGGGCCGAGAACAACGAACTGCAGGCGGAATACTTTGCTGTGATGAACACCATCAAGCGTGACCGCCAGCAGATCCTGCAGCGCTTCCTCAAGGAAGTCGACGAAGGCTTTCGCCAGTTTCTGGAAGGCGAGCTGGAACCGATAGGCAATGTCGATCTGGAGCACGTCAGCGCCGACAAGCTGTCGCTGGTCGACAAGGCGGACATGGACTGGGCCCTGCCCATCCAGAACATCGTCGGCCGGGCCAGCACCACCTACATCGAGGAACTCTACGGCCTCAACCAGCGCCTCGCCATCGTCAACGGCGGCGTCAAGCTGCCGCCCGAGCAGTGGCCCGGCGGGCCCTACCGCCTGGCCGAGGCCTTCGCCCGCTCGCTGGGTGACCTGCGAGTGCAGAAGCCCGTGCGGCTGATGCTGTTCGTGTCCTTCGACCGCCACGTGATGCGCGAGCTCAAGCCCTATCTCGACGAATACAACCGGCGCATGATCAATGCCGGCATCCTGCCCAACCTTTCCTATGAGGTACGCAAGAATCCCAGTCGTGCCCGGCCCGCTGCCGGCGGCGGGGCGGAGGCGGCAGAGCCTGCGCCCGGCACGGAAGGCGGGACCTCGCCAGATGGCGGGACGCGCGCCACGGCAGCGGCGTCCTCGGTCGAAGGCATCCCGGGGGCGGACGGCACCGAAGTGGCACGTTTCCAGCGCCTGCGTGGCCTGCTCGCCGGCCGGCGCGGAGGCGGAGGCGAAGGCCAGTTCCGCAACGAGCCCAGCGCCCAGGTCGCGGGGCTGGCCCGCGAGCGACTGGTCGGCGCCCTGTCGACGGTACAGGGGCAGGCCGGTGCCCACCCGGCAACCGAGGCATACTTCGAGGAACTGACGGTCGACGAGCAGTTGCTGGCGCGGCTGCAGGAGATGCTGGACGAGGAGCGCGAGCGCATCTACGAGCATGTCGATCGCAAGCGCATGGCCAGCGAGGATCTGGACGTCATCGACCTGGTCGGCATGCTGTTCGAGTTCATGCTGCGCGACGCCAACCTGCCCGACGTCGCCAAGGCCCTGCTCAGTCGCCTGCATACGCCGTATCTCAAGGTCGCCCTGCTGGACAAGGCCTTTTTCGTGCAGAAGCGCCATCCTGCACGCAGGCTGCTGGATACCATGGTGACGGCCGGCGAGCGCTGGATCGTCGCCGACGACCTCAAGCGCGGCGTGTTTCCCTGCATGCGCGAGATCGTCGAGCGGGTGATCGACGAATTCGACGATGACCTGGCGCTGTTCGACGAGTTGCTCGCCGCCTTCCAGTCGCGGGTCAGGGAAATCGAGCAGAAGGCCAACAAGGTCGAGCAGCGCGCAGTGGAGGCCGCGGCGGGACAGGAGAAGCTCAAGGCAGCCCGGCGCCGCGCCCATGCCAGCATGGCGCGGCTGCTCGAGGAACGCCGCATCACCGACGAGATGTTTCACTTCTTCTCCCATGTCTGGGCGGAGAAGCTGATGTTCATCCTGCTGCGCGAACCGGAAGGCGAGGAGAGCCCGGCATGGAAGCTGGCCCTGCGCGTGGCGGCGGACATCGTCGAAACCGTGGAGCCCGAGTCGGACCCGCAGCGGCAGGCCGAGCGCCGCGAACGCCTGCCCGAGCTGCGGCTGGCCATCGCCCAGGCACTGGACGATCTCAGTGCCTACGGCCGACGCGACAACGCCCGCATGCTGGCGCAGATCGAGGCCTGGCAGGAGGCGGCGTTGGCCGAGCCGGAGACAGTCGCCGAATCCGTGGCCGAGGCCCGCCACGGGCCCGATCCGGAGGCCGCGCCCGAACCCGAACCCCAGGAGCGCAAGGCGGCCGTGGCACCCGAGGTGGCGGCGCAGATGGATCGCCTGTGCGAACTCGAGTTCGGCACCTGGTTCGAGTTCTCCGATCCCGCCAGTCACCTGGTCCGGCGCCTGCGCCTGGCCTGGTACAGCAAGGTCTCGGGCCGTTTCATGTTTGTCGATGCCATCGGCACCAAGGCGGACGAGTGGGTGTGCGACGAGCTGGCGGCCGAACTGGTCGCGGGCCGCGCGCGCATCGTCGAGCCCGAAAAGCGTCCCTTCCTGGAGCGCGCGCTGGATGCCGTGATGAGCTTTCTCGGCCGGGGTTTGGATGACGACTGAGGCCGCTTCAGGATCCATCGGGCGCGGCCGCTAACCGCACAGGCCGGTGGTCAGCATGCCGGCTTCCATGGGGGAATCATGACCGACGAACAACGCGCCCACGCAAGGCGGCCGATGGCCCACGACCTGGTGGTCGAGGACCTGCATACCGAGAAGGTGCTGGGCAGCCTGGTGAACCTCTCCGAGGAGGGCATGATGCTGCTGATGGACGAGCCCATCGAGCCGGCCCGCGTCATCCAGTGTCGCATCCGTCTCAATGAGCCCTGCGAGGGCATCGCCGAACTGGCACTCGGCGTGGAAAGCCTCTGGTGCCAGCCCACCGACGAACCCGGCCACTTCTGGGCCGGCTACCAGATCATCGACATCTCCGACGAGACCGCCGCCATTCTCGACAAGGTGCTGGGACGGGCCTGAGGCGGCTTCCGGGTTTCACCCTTCTTCCAGGCACTCCGCCACCCGCTCGATCCAGTGCTCGACCGGCACGGTGCCCTGCGCCGCGAGGTGAAGCTGGCAGCCGATGTTGGCGGTGACGATGCGGTCGGGGCCGTGGGCGGTGAGGGCGTCGATCTTGCGCGCGGCCAGCGTTTCCGACAGCGCCGGCTGCAGGATCGAATAGCTGCCGGCGGAGCCGCAGCAGAGATGGCCTTCCTCCACCGGCACGAGATCGAACCCCAGCCGCTGCATCAGTGCGGGCAGCAGATCGGGCAACTGCTGGCCGTGCTGCAGGCTGCAGGGGACGTGGACCGCGATGCGTTCCTCCGCAATGTCAAGCCGCAATGCCGACAGGTCTTCCGCGGCCAGCACCTCGGCGAGATCGCGGGTGGCTTGGGCAATCCTGCGCGCACGCTCGGCGTAGTCGGGGTCATCGGCCAGCAGTTCGCCATATTCCTTGAGTTCGCTGCCGCAACCGCTGGCGGTGACCACGATGGCCTCGGCGCCGGCCTCGAGTGCCGGCCACCAGGCATCGATGTTGCGGCGCATGAAGGCGCGGGCCTCGTCCGGGGCGTCGAGGTGATGGCTGAGCGCGCCGCAGCAGCCGGCCCCCGGGACCGTGACCAGCTCGATCCCGAGCCGGGCCAGCACCCGGCGCGCAGCGGCATTGGTCGCCGGGGTGGCGGCGGATTGTACGCAGCCTTCCAGCACCAGCATGCGCCGTCCGCCGGCTGTGCCGGCAGGTGCGGGTGCGGGCGGAGCCGACTGCCGTGGCGGCAGCTTGCGGCGCAGCCGCGCGGGCAGCAGAGGCGACAGCATGCGTCCCAGGCCCAGCAGCAGGCGGAAGCGGTCAGGGTAGGGGAGGGTCAGGCGCAGGGCGTGGCGCAGCAGCCGTTGTCGCGGGGGGCGCGGGTGCTCGCGTTCCATCAGCCCGCGACCGATGTCGAGCAGGCGATGATACTCGACGCCCGACGGGCAGGTGGTCTCGCAGGCGCGGCACAGCAGGCAACGGTCGAGATGGGTGCGGGTGTGCTCGCCCGTGGGTCCGTCTTCCAGCAGTTCCTTGATGAGATAGATGCGCCCGCGCGGGCTGTCCAGCTCGTCGCCCAGCACCTGGTAGGTGGGGCAGGTCGCGGTACAGAAGCCGCAGTGCACGCAACTGCGGAGAATGCGATCTGCGGTCCGGCCTTCGGGGGTGTCGCGATGGCGGGGGCTGATGCGGGTCTGCATGGTCAGTCGAACAGGTAGCCGGGGTTGAACAGGCCGTCGGGATCGAAGGCGGCCTTGAGCCGGCGGTGCACGGTGAGCAGCGCCGCTGCCGGTTCCTGCAAGCGCCGCCCCGCGCAGGGGCCGCGCCACTGGCTGGCGTGACCGCCGGCAGCCCGGGCCACCGCGCGCACCTGATGCGCGGGCAGCGGGCAGTGGATCCAGCGCTGGGCACCGCTCCAGTCGATCAGCTGCGGCCCGGGCAGGTCCAGCGGCGGCGTGGCAGGGGGCACCGACAGCCGCCACAGGGCGCCCGGATGATCGAAGAAGGGGTGCCGCTGGTCGCGCAGCCGTTCCCAGAAGTCGGCGTGCGCGTCCGGCAGGGGCTCGCCACCAAGCTGGCGCGAGGCCTGGCTCACGCCGCGCTCGCTGCCGGACAGGCGCACGAACAGGTGTTCGCCGTCGTGGCAGGCAGCGGACAGCGGCAGTGGCCGGCCGGCCCACAGGTTCATCAGCCGGATGGCATCGGCGGCATCGCGTTCCTGCACCAGCGTGATCTCCGCGGCCGGGCGCGGCAGCACCTTGAGCGAGACTTCCAGCAGCACGCCGAGGGTGCCGAAGGCACCGCACATCAGGCGCGAGACGTCATAGCCGGCGACGTTCTTCATCACCTCGCCGCCGAAGCGCAGCGGTTCGCCGCGGCCGTTGATGATGCGGCAGCCGAGCACGAAGTCGCGCACCGCGCCGGCATGGGGGCGGCGCGGGCCGGACAGGTTGCAGGCCACGGTGCCGCCCAGGGTAGCGGCTTCGCTGAAACGCGGCGGCTCGAAGGGCAGCATCTGGCCCTCTGCGGCCAGCGCCTGTTCCAGTTCCGCCAGGGTCGTGCCGGCGCGGGCGGTGACCACCAGTTCCGTCGGTTCGTAGTGCAGGATGCCGCGATGGCCGGAGACGTCGAGTCGTGTCTCGCCGGCCTCCGGCAGCAGGAAGGCCTTGCTGTCGCCGCCGCGGATGTGCAGCGGCTGACCCTCGCGCCGCGCGGTTTCGATGGCCTCGCGGATGGCTTCGCTGGCATCCCTCATCAGAAGCGCTCCAGCTCCGGAAAGGGCAGCTTGCCGGCATGCACGTGCATGGCGCCCAGCTCGGCGCAGCGGTGCAGGGTGGGCACGGCCTTTCCGGGATTGAGCAGGCCCTGCGGATCGAAGGCGGCCTTGACGGCATGGAACTGTGCCAGCTCTGCCGCCGGGAACTGGCTGCACATGGCATCCAGCTTCTCCACGCCCACGCCGTGTTCGCCGGTCACGGTGCCGCCGACCTCCACGCACAGGCGCAGGATGTCGCTGCCGAAGGCCTCGGTGTGTTCCAGCTCGCCGGGCCGGTTGGCGTCGTAGAGGATGAGCGGATGCAGGTTGCCGTCGCCGGCATGGAACACGTTGGCGACCGGCAGGCCGTATTCCGCGGACAGTTCGCTGATGCGCGCCAGCACCTCGGGCAGGCGCTTGCGCGGGATGGTGCCGTCCATGCAGTAGTAGTCCGGTGCCAGCCGTCCCACCGCGGGAAAGGCGGCCTTGCGGCCCTTCCAGAAACGGGCGCGTTCGGCCTCGTCACGCGCGGTACGGACCTCGATCGCGCCCATGTCCTGCAACAGGGCGCACACCTGCATCAGGTGTTCGGATACCTCCTCGTCGCTGCCATCCAGCTCGCACAGCAGGATGGCCTCGCAGTCCGGGTAGCCGGCATGCACGAAGTCCTCGGCGGCCCGAATGGCCAGTCGGTCCATCATCTCCAGCCCGGCCGGAATGACGCCGGCGGCGATGATGGCGCCCACGGCGCGGCCGGCCCGGGCGATGTCGTCGAAGGCGGCCAGCAGAACCTGCGCGTGCTCGGGAATGGGCAGCAGCCGCACCCGTACCTCCATGACAATGCCGAGCATGCCTTCCGAACCGGTCATCAGCGCCAGCAGGTCGTAGCCCGGGGTATCCAGTGCCGCGCCGCCGATGCTCAGGCGTTCGCCGTCCGGCAGCAGCACCTCGAGCCCAAGGATGTTGTGCACGGTCAGGCCATACTTCAGGCAGTGCACGCCGCCCGAGTTCTCGGCCACGTTGCCGCCGATGGTGCAGGCGATCTGCGAGGAGGGGTCGGGGGCATAGTAGAGCCCGTGCGGCCGTGCCGCCTCGGAAATGGCGAGGTTGCGCACGCCCGGCTCGACGCGCGCCGTGCGGTTGTCCGGGTCGATCTCCAGGATGCGGTTGAAGCGCGCCAGGCTCAGCAGCACGCCCTGTTCCTCCGGCAGCGCGCCACCGGAGAGGCCGGTGCCGGCGCCGCGTGCCACCACCGGGACGCCCTGGCGGTGGCAGTAGCGCAAGACTGCCTGCACCTGTTCCGGGGTGTGCGGCAGGGCAACCACGGCAGGGGTGCGGCGGTAGGCCGACAGGCCGTCGCACTCGTAGGGCCGCAGTTCCTCTTCCCGCCACAGCAGCGCATCCTCCGGCAGCAGGCGGCGGAGATCGCGGATGAGGGGGGCGCGGTCGGTGTCGGGCATGGGTTCGGGGTCGGTGCTTGGTCTGCGCTACTCTAGCACGAGCGCCGCGGTGAAAGACCGCTCAAGGAAGGGGTTTGAACGACCCCCCGGGGCTTCACATCCCGGCCCGTTGCCGTTACAAAGGAAAGAGGGTCAGGGATGGCCGGACGCGCACCCAGGCGAGGTAAGGTCATGTTCCGATTTCTGCGTGGTCGTTCTGCCGACGACGAGACCGTCACCCCGGCCCGGCTGGAACCGCCGACCGGCCCGGTGCCGGTCAGCCGGTTCGCCTCGCTGGCGGAGCTGTACCCGCTCGGGGCGCCGTTGCGCCTGTTTCCGGAATTCGAGTCCGAGGTGCAACTGGATTCGCTGCTGCTCGGCTACCGCATCGACGGGCATGAGCTGTTCGCGCCCGGCGACTATCGGCTGCAGGCCGACAATGGCGCGCCGGCGCGGCTGATGATCGGCGAAGCGCGCCTCGACAAGCTGCAATCCCTCGAGTTTCTCATCCCCTACGATCGCAGCGAGCAGGCCCGGATCGACTATGTCAGTCGTGCCGAGCTGGATCGCCTGGGCCACTTCGCGCCCGGCAACCGCTTTACGCTGATCGGTGCCACGGTCGATCGCCAGACACCTTACCTGCTCAGCGAGGTGAGGCGTGTCGAGCACCTGGACAGCGGGGTGTACCAGAACCATTCCGTGGCCGTGCTGCGCGTGTTCCCGGATACCCTGGAGTTCCACGACCAGCGCCGCTACTACCGGATCGAGACGGCCCAGCCGGCCGAGCTGCGCGCGGCCACGGGTGGACGCGCCCATGCCTGCACCCTGGTCGACTTCTCGGAAACGGCGACCCAGATCCTGCTCGACAAGGAAGACGAGGACGTGGCTGCCCTGCGGGATGGTCGGCGGGTCATCCTTGCGCTCGACATCCATGGCAGCGGCCAGCGTTTCACCCTCGGCGGTCGCGTGCTCCGGCGTGCGGGCCGGCGGCTGGTGTTGCGGCTGGAGACCCTTCAGCAGGGCGAGACGTTCGTGACCCTGACCACGCTGTCGGTACTGGCCATCAAGGCGGCGCTGCTCAAGGCACCGCCCGACCCTGACTGTCTCACTGGCTTCGACCCGTTGTCGGCCGATACGGAGCCCGACGATGGAGGCTGATTTCTGGCGCCAGCGCTGGGAAGCCAATCAGATCGGATTTCATCAGGACGAAGTCAACCTGCATCTCGAACGGCACTGGCCCGGGCTGGCGCTGGCGCCGGGCAGCCGCGTGCTGGTGCCGCTGTGCGGCAAGAGTCGCGACATGTTGTGGCTGGCCGGGCAGGGCCACGCGGTGACCGGCGTCGAACTGTCGGAGATCGCGGTACGCGACTTCTTTGCCGAAAACCGACTCGAGGCCACGGTGCGCGAGCAGGGTCCCTTCCGCGAATGGTACCGCGACGAGATCCGCATCCTGCAGGGTGACTTCTTCGAGCTGGACGCCCGGCGGCTCGGCGCCGTTGCCGGTGTCTACGACCGTGCCGCGCTGGTCGCCCTGCCGGCGAGCATGCGTGGCCGCTACGTCGCCCACCTCTATCAATTGCTGCGCCGCGGCACGCGGATGCTGCTGGTCAGCATGGAATACCCGCAGGACGAAATGGAGGGCCCGCCCTTCTCCGTTTCCGCAGAGGAGATCCGCGAACGCTACGGTGCGGGTTTTGCAGTGGAAGAGATCGACCGCATCGACATCCTCGACGAAAATCCCCGCTTCCGCGAGCGCGGCCTGAGCAGCCTGGTCGAGAGCGTCTTCCGACTGGTGAGACGCTGATCACGGCTTTCCACCAAGTCCCTGAATTCAAGGCTTTTGCCCCCGTGGCCGTTAACCTCTGACAGCCGGGCAGGCGTGCCGTCCCCATGCGGGTGGTCCTGTCCAACCGTATGAAACAAATGGGGTTTCAGGGAGTCAGCAAGAGGGAAGGACCCGAGATGAAGCCAGGTTCCGGGGCAATCGCCCGTATCAGTCTGCCACTGTGGTCGGCCGCCCTGCTGCTGCTGATCCTGTTCTCCCAGCTCGTCTGGCAGGACGCCCGTGCCGAGGAAGCCGCGGCCTCCGGCGGCGTGGATGCCGTGCTTGTCATCGACAGCTCCGGGAGCATGAAGGAAACCGATCCCCGCCGTCGCCGCGTGCCCGCCGCCAAGATGTTCATCTCGCTGCTGGGCGCATCCGACCGGGTGGGGCTGATCAGCTTCAGCGACGACGGCTATCCGGTGGTGCATCTCACCCCGGCTACGCCGGCCAACCGGGACAAGCTGTTCGCGGGCGTGGAGAAGGTGTCCGCCCGCGGGGCCTACACCAACCTCGCCGCGGCCCTGGAGAAGGGCCGCGAGATGCTGATGAAGGAAGGCCGGCCCGACCGGCGTCGCATGCTGGTGCTCATGTCCGACGGCCACATGGACACCGGCGATCACGTGCGCGATCGCGAGCTGGTGCAGGACATCCGGGAGCGCCTGATCGCTCAGCTCAGGGAGGACGGCATCGAGGTCTACACCATCGCCTTCACCGAGGCCTCCGACATGAGCCTGATGCGCGAACTGGCCACGGGCACCGGGGCGCTGTCGCGGCTGGCTTCCAACGACCGCGAGCTGCATTCGGTGTTCAGCGCCATCTTCGAGAGCGCCAAGCAGCCCGACCAGTTGCCCATGGACGGCAGCGATTTTCTGGTCGATTCGGCCGTCGAGGAGGTCACGGTCGTGGCCTCCAAGCCGACGCCGGATACCGAGATCAGCTTGCGCATGCCCGACGGCCGGGTCATCACCCGCGAAGTGGCCGGGCGCGCGGTGCGCTGGTTCCGTTCCGACCTGTTCGACATGATCACCATCCAGGGGCCGCCGCCCGGCCAGTGGCGGCTCATTTCGGATGCCGGCGATAACCGCGCCTATGTCGTCACCAACCTGGGCCTGGGTGCCCGCGTCGGTACCGACAAGGTGGTCTCGGGTGCCGAGGTACTGGCCGAGGCCTGGCTCAAGGAGGACGGGCACACCCTCCGGCGCCCGGAAATCCTGCGCGCCACCCGTTTCCGGCTGGAGATCGAGTCCCCCGACGGCAGCAAGGTGCAGGTGCCGCTGGCCGACACCGGCCAGGAAGGCGATCGCGAGGCCGGCGACGGTATCCACGCCAGCCTGATGAGTCTCACCCAGCCCGGCACCCATCGGGTGCGGGCCATCGCCACGGGTGAAACCTTCCAGCGCGAGAAAGTGCTGTTCGTCGAGGTCGCGCCCGCCCCCGAAGGGGCATCGTTGCCGGCGCCTGCCGAACCCGAATCTGAGCAGGAACAGGCAGCCGAGCCCGAACCGCAGCCCGCCCCGGAAGCGGAGGCAGTGCCGGAACCGGAGCCGGCACCCGAGCCCGAGCCGGCGCCGATGGAAGAGAAGATTGTCGAGGACGAGCCCGAGGAGGAGGGCCCCAATATCGGGCTGATCGTATCCCTGTTCGTGCTGGTCAACCTGCTCATCGCCATGGTCGTCGCGCTGGTCATCTTCCTGCGCAAGCGCCGCGCCGCGGCAGCGAAGGACAAGGAAGAAGGGGGCGGGGAAGCCGGGGAGGGTGACGGCCTCGAGGTCTGAGTCCGCACGCCATGAACACGACCCTGCTCTACAGCCTGCTCGGTGTCCTCGAACTGGTCTTCGTGGTCAGTGGCGTGGCCATCTGGCTCTGGCTGCGCAATCGCCGGGCGGGCGCGCGCATCGTCGAACTGGAATCGGCGCTGGCCGAGGCCGCGCGCGCCGAACCCGAGCCGGTCGAGCCGGTTGCGGCCAGTGAGGGCGAGAGCGGGCCGCAGCAGCACTACGCCGACTTCCTCGGACTGGAACTCGAGGCGTCCACCCTGATGCTCGGACCGCAAACCGACGAGCAGGCTGCCGGCGAGGGCGCGGCCGGGGACGACCGCGTTCGCCAGATGCTCGCCGCCCGCCACCAGTTCCTGCAGATGGAACTGGATGCCGAGCGCATGGGCAAGGACCCCGAGGCCAAGCGCAGGCATATCGTGGAGGGCATGGAGGCGTTGCTGGCAACCCTGTTCCCGGTCGACCAGGTCGCTGCGGGTGCCGGGGCCGAAGAAACCAGCGGGGTCGAGTCATCATCGGAGCCGGCGACCCTCGGCCGCGATCAGCAGCTCGAGGATCAGATCGCCCATCTCCGGTCGGTCATCGACAACCAGCACGAGGTCATGCGCGACCTGCGTGAGTTGCTGGAGGAGACGTTTGACGACTCCGAGGAAGTACAGGCCATGATCCACCGCCTGGAGACGGCGGGCGAACGTGCCGAGCAGGTGCAGCGCGCGCTCGAGGCCAGCGGCATGTCCGGGTTCGAAGGCGCATCGGCAAGCCACGAGCCGGACGCCGACATGCTGCGCGATCTGGTCAGCAACCAGCAGCGCACCATCGATGACCTGAAGCGGATGCTGCACGAGGCGGTTTCCGATGGCGAGGTTGCCCAGGAACTCGAGGAGGCGATGGGCAGGATGCAGCGTGCCAACCAGGAGCTGGGCATGTGTGTCTCGGTACTGGAAGACGAGAATGCCCATCTGCGCGACGAGGTCGAGGAGCTGCGAGCGCAGGTCGAGGCGTTGCAGGACAGCGTTTCCGGGGAGGCCATCGGCGAGACCGGCCAGGTGGCGGAATCGGCCACGACAATCGCGCCGGAGGCACCGGACGGAGCCGAAACCATGGCGGAAGCGGATTCAGCGGAGGCATCGGCGCCCGGGGATCCTGTTGCCGAACAGCAGGCCAGCGAGGCGGTGAACCCGGTGTTCGAGGAGGTTCTGGCCGAGGCCGAAGCCGCCGAGGCGGAACGGGTCGAGGAGGTGAACACCGGGGACATCGGCGAAGCGGTCGACGTGGATGCCTTGCTGGAATCGGCAGGGCAGGCCGGGGGTGGCGCGGTGGACAGCACGGAAGCCGCGCAGCCGGTTACCGACGAGGACGTTGACGCCCCGATGGCGTCAGTGCCCACGGGTGGGGAGGCCGCGCCGGCCGCGACAGACGATGATGCAGCTGAGCCCGCGGTTGCCGAGAATGACATGGAGGTCCTGTCGGAGGCGCGCCCGGCCGGGGCGGACGATGCGCCGGACGACGGCAGCGATGCGACGACTGCGCCGGGCGGAGATCAAGCGGTTTCCAGCGCGTCCCCCGAGGCGGATGCTGAACGGGAGGTGGTCATGCCGGTCGGTGCCAATCTCAATCTTGCCGAGGAGGCCGCGAAGGAAGCTGCGGGGACGGGAGAAAGAGACAAGACCGGCGAGGCCGACGCCCACGACATCGATGCTCTCATCGACGGTGCCCTGCAGGCGGGCCCGGATGCCGATCTGCGTGAGGCCGGATCCAGCGCAGCGAAATCCGGACAAAGGTAGTGAACTATTGCTGTTCCGCAAACGATTCCGTGGTGTAACGCCAAACCCGGACGGTCGGTGACCAGTGGCCCGGAGGCAGCCCGGCCTTGAGCTTTAGATGGGCGAGGAAGTCCTCGCGCCGCGGCAACTGCGCCCAGACCGAGGGCAGGAAGGTCCCGCGGCGACCCATGTCCTCCAGGATCAGGCCGTCGACCCCGGGGCGGATCTGGCGCAGCAGGTCGGCCTCGTCGGTGAACGCCATCGGCTCCGGCGGCGACAGCACCGAGATCTCGATCTCGAGGTCGTCGAATTCATCGACTGCCAGCGGGGGGAAGCGGGGATCGCGAAAGGCCGCGGCAAAGGCGTTCTCGGCGACATCCACCACCAGCGGGCGATGGGCCTCCAGGCTGCCGATGCAGCCGCGCAGCTCGCCCTGGCGATGCAGGGTCACGAAGGCCGCGCCCGGCGCCGCCAGCTCCGGATCGAAGTCGGCCGGATCGACCGCCAGCGGGCGACCGGTTTCCAGGCCATGGAGGATGGATGCGCGCGCCAGCCGCAGCAGCTCTGCGCGCCGGGTGCTGTCGAAACGCGGTTCAGTGGATGACATAGGCGCCATACCCCACCACCTGGTCGCGGGGACCGGCGGTGTCGCCCGAGTTGCGCAGATCCAGTGTCTCTGCCCGCAGGCCGCGCGCCCGCGCCGCCAGCAGGGCGCCGCCCACCGGGATGCGGCCGCAGGCATCGTCGTAGTCCAGCGCTTCCGGCCGCAGTGATTCGATCGCCTTCGATGTGGCGCTGTCCATGGCGCGCGCGGTGGCATAGTCGTGGTAATGGCTGAGATCGGAACTGATCACGATCAGGGTTTCCGGGTCGTCCCAGAAGGCATCCAGCACCTCGCGCACTTCCTCGTAGGTGGCGTCGCCGACCACCAGCGGCACCAGTTCGAAGTCTTCCAGTACCTCCTGAAGGAAGGGCAGCTGCACCTCCAGGCTGTGTTCCCAGGCGTGGGCATCGTCGCGGATCACGACCTGCGGCAGCCGTTCGGCGAGCGCAACGACGGCGGCCTGGTTGACGGGCACGTCGCCCAGCGGGGTACGGAAATGGGTGGCCGTGGGCGCGGCCAGCCCCCGCACAGGCACGCGGTGGGCCGGGCCCAGAAGTACCACGCGCCGCACCTGCCCGCGCAGGGGTACGAGCTGCGCATAGGCGGTGCCGGCGACCGGGCCGGAATAGATGTAGCCGGCGTGCGGCACGATCACCGCCTTGGGCGGCGGCGAGCTGATGCGGGCCGGATGCGACAGGAAGGCACGCACCTCCGCGCGCAGCCGTTCCGGCTCGTCCGGGTAAAAGGTGCCGGCGACGGCCGGCGGGCGAATCCTGCTCATGACGACTGCTCCGCGGCTTCCCTGTCCTTCACATAGTATTGAGGCAGGTCAAATTCAAGCCCGTCTGCCGTTGCGGCCGCGGCGGATCGTCCCCATATTGATCCAGCGCGCATATTGCACCAGGGCATGTGCAACAGGCCTGCCCGGAAATGTGAGGAGTCGGCGCATGAGCGATCAGGAACATCATCAGCCGGACTGGGATCCGCGCTACGTGAAGGAAACCCGCTACTGGCACACGCTGGAGGATGGCCGCGTCCAGTGCGATCTCTGCCCGCGGTTCTGCAAGCTGCGGCCGGGCCAGCGCGGCTTGTGCTTCGTGCGCGCCAACCAGGATGGAAAGATCGTGCTGACGTCCTATGGCCGCTCCAGCGGCTTCTGCGTCGATCCCATCGAGAAGAAACCGCTCAACCATTTCCTGCCCGGGACCCCGGTGCTGTCCTTTGGTACCGCGGGCTGCAACCTGGCCTGCAAGTTCTGCCAGAACTGGGACATCAGCAAGTCACGCGAGATCGACACCCTTGCCGACGAGGCCTCGCCGGAGAAGATCGCTCGGGTGGCCGAGGCGCTGGGGTGCCGCAGCGTTGCCTACACCTACAACGACCCCGTCATCTTCCACGAATACGCCATCGACGTCGCGAAAGCCTGCCACGAGCGCGGCATCCGTTCGGTGGCGGTCACCGCCGGCTATATCACCGAGGAAGCGCGCAAGGAATTCTTTGCCCACATGGACGCCGCCAATGTGGACCTGAAGGGCTTCACGGAGGACTTCTACTGGAAGCTGACCGGCGGTCACCTGCAGCCGGTGCTGGATACGCTGGAATACCTGGCGAAGGAAACCGATGTCTGGGTGGAGATCACCACGCTGCTGATCCCCGGCTGGAACGATTCCGACGAGGAAATCGACGCCATGACCCGGTGGGTGGTGGCGCATCTGGGTCCGGACGTGCCCATGCACTTCACGGCCTTCCATCCCGACTACAAAATGATGGACACGCCGCCGACGCCGCCGCAGACCCTGACCCGGGCGCGCGAGATCGCCCTGCGCAATGGTGTGCATTATGCCTATACCGGCAACGTGCACGACGAGGCCGGCGAGAGCACCTATTGCCCGCACTGCGGCACGTGCGTCATCGGCCGCGACTGGTATGTGATCACCGACTGGAACCTGACAGCGGAGGGCCATTGCGGCCACTGCGGTGGCACCATTGCCGGCGTGTTCGAGGACAGGCCCGGCACCTGGGGTGCCAAGCGGCTGCCGGTAAGGCTGGCCGCCTTTGGCTGAGGCGCGACCCTCCGCCCCCGGCGCAGGGGCCGTGGCGTCGTCGGGGGCAACCGACGGGACGGTTCCGGATCAGACCACCTCGGCATGCGCCGCGCCTCTGTGCGCTCGGCGTTCGTCTCTCGCCGCCCGGCCGACGAGAGATATGGGTCGTCTCACAATTGTCTGAACATCGAAGTCCTGTGAATCTGTAGGATGGGCAAAGGCCCGAAGGGCCGTGCCCATCATGAGGGTCAGGGGGTGCTGATGGGCACGTCGCTGCGCGCCTTTGCCCATCCTACCAGTCCGCTGAGGTATGCCCCTCAGCCGGGGGGCTTGGCGTCATCGGGGGCAACAGATGGGACGCTCCCGGACCAGAGCATCTCGGCGTGCCCGGCGCCTCTGTGCGCTCGGCGTTCGTCTCTCGTGGCCAGGCGCTGATAGCCCTGCCTTCGTTGCGCCTACCCGGGAAGACGAAAGGCTGCGGACAGCACGGCATAGCTGACGATGGCCATGCCGGCGGTGGCGATCCAGGCCTGCCGGCGCCAGCCGAACAGGTGCAGCATGACGACGATGGTCCAGCCCATCAGCAGTGGCCAGAGGCGAACCGGACTGTCGGTGACCAGTTCGGGCATCAGGGTGCGGTGCCGCCGGAGCGCTTGAGCAGATCGGCATACCAGTCCGGCGGGAGCTGGTCGTAATCCACGGCGGGCGGCGCCTTGCCGGGCGATTCGGGGGCAGGGGTGACGTCACCGACCGATTCGGTCGGGCGCGGGAAATCGGTGGCGCTCAGGGCGCCGAAACCGCCGTTGCGGCACTTGGCCCGGGCGAGGCGGCCCACGGCATGGGCACTGATGCGCTCGTTGTAGCGGTACTGGTTGACGAAGTTGAGCAGGTTCAGCAGGGGCGGGCTGATGTAGTTCACGCCGCCCAGGGCGTCGATCTGTTCCGGAATCTCCACGCCGGCCCTCAGTTCCTCGAAGGCACCGCTGGCGAAGGCGCGCGCGGCGTCACACGCAGCGGCCGCGCCGGCGCTCTGGGGGCGCGCGTCCATGCCATGAAGGGTGCGTGCCTGCTGATCCGGGGGGCAGGGCGTCCGGGAATAGCTCACGTGGCCGTTGCCGTCCTGGCAGCGATAGACCGCTGCCGCGGCCGAAGCGGCCTGCAGGGCCAGGAACAGGCCCGTCACCATCGCTGCCTTGCGCATGCGTGCCTCCCTGCGGGTCATCGCTCAGTGTTTCAGCAGACGTTCCAGCCAGGCCTCGGCCGGATGATAGCCGAAGGCCTCGTGGAACCAGCCTTCCAGGGCCCAGAATGCCACAAGCCCGGCCACGCCGGCCAGCGGCCAACTGGAAAAGCCGGCACCGAGCAGCACGCTTACCAGGCCGGCCACGGCGCCGGCCATCAGGGTCGCGAGGAAAAACAGCAGCACGTTCATGGGACCACCTCCCGTGCGCGAACAGCTCATGCTCATGAGGGTTATCGGCTGCTCGGGAGGGGCCTTGACCCGGATGTTCCGCCGGGATGCCCGGAGGATGCCTACTTCGCCTTCGGCCGGAAGGCCTTGATCACCTCGGGGTCGGTTTCCAGGAAAGGACCGCCGATCAGGTCGATGCAGTAGGGGATGGCCGGAAATACCGCATTCAGGCAGTCGGCGATGGCCGCCGGCTTGCCGGGCAGGTTGACGATCAGGCCCTGGCCGCGGATGCCGGCAGTCTGCCGCGAGAGGATCGCGGTGGGCACGAACTGCAGCGACACGCTGCGCATCAGCTCGCCGAAGCCCGGCATCATTTTCTCGCACACGGCCTCGGTCGCCTCGGGGGTGATGTCGCGCACCGCGGGCCCGGTGCCGCCGGTGGTGACCACCAGGCAGCAATGTTCCTCGTCGCACAGCTCGCGCAGCACGGCCTCGACCTGGGGCTGCTCGTCGGGGATCAGCCGGGCCACCGGTTCCCAGGGCGAGACCAGGGCCTTCTCCAGCCAGGCACGGATGGCGGGTCCGCCCAGATCCTCGTACTCGCCGCGGCTGGCGCGGTCGGAAACGGTGACGATGCCGATGCGTGCGGTCTGGACGGTCATGGGTGTCCTCGGAATGCCGTGAAGGGGCCGGCAGTATAGCAAACGGCAGGCGCGTTTCGCGGCAGCGACGGCCAACGGTATGATGTGGCGATCATCATCCGTTTCGGGAAGCACTCAATGATCGGGGTGAGTCGTCGCCACGTCGGGCGCAGCCGGTCGCTGCTTGCGATCCTGCTGGCAGCGACCCTATCATCACCGCGCGCGGCCGGCTGGGATGGCGCCTACGAGCGCCTGCTGTTCGACATCCGCTGGCTGTTCGTGCCGGCCGGCGTGGCGCTGGTCGAGGCCCGGCCGCGGGGCGAGGCACGGGTGCTGCTGCGGGTGGAGGCCTGCTCCAATGCCGCGCTGGATCTGTTCTACCGGGTGCGCGATCTCGCCGCGGTCGAGGTGCTGCGCGAGGACGGCCACCTGCGCCCGCTGCAGTACCGCTATTCCCAGACCGAGGGCAGCCATCGCAGCGAACTGGTGAGCGACTTCTCCAGGGCGGGGGAAGTCGTACAACACGACCGGTTGAAGGGAAGGCGCCGCGCGTTCCCGGTGCCCGAGGATGTCGCCGACATGGTGACGGCCTTTTTCCGCACCCGGGCGCTGGACCTGGCGCCGGACGCCGGGCCCTGGCGGATCCCGGTGTTCGACAAGGGCAAGAGCTATCTGCTGGAGATCGAGGTGCTGCGGCGGGAACGCATCGATACCCTGCTGGGCAAGGACACGCCGACGGTCGTGATCCGCCCGCGGCTGCAGACCGAGGGCATCTTCAAGCGCACGGGGGACATCTTCATCTGGCTGACCGATGATGCCCGGCATCTCCCGGTGCGGATGGAATCCCGGGTGCGCATCGGCAGCATCGTCAGTTCCCTGATCGCCATCGAACGCGAGCCGGTGCCGCTGCCCGCCGAGGGGCTGGCCTGCGAGGCGCTGCGCGAGACGCGCGCGGCTCAGGCGCCGAGATAGTCGTACAGCGCCTCGACCGGCATCGGCCGGGCGATGTGGTAGCCCTGGGCCATCTCGCAGCCCATCAGCCGCAGCGCGTCCAGCGTCTGCTGGTCCTCGACGCCTTCCGCCACCACCTTGAGACCCAGGTTGCGCGCCAGGGCGATGGTGGAGCGGACGATGATGGCGTCCTGCTCGTTGCGGAACATGTCCATGACGAAGGTGCGGTCGATCTTGAGCGCATCCAGCGGCAGGCGCTTGAGATAGGCCAGCGAGGAATAGCCGGTGCCGAAGTCGTCGATGGCGACGGGATAGCCGGCCTCGGACAGGACCCGCAGGCTTTCGGCCACGCGTTCCGGGTCGCGGATCAGGGCATTTTCCGTGATCTCCAGCTCGACGGCGCCGGCGGGCATCCGTTCGCGCGCGGCCTGCTCCAGTAGGAGCTGTATGCAGTGCTGGTCGAGCAGGTTGCGCGGCGACAGGTTGATCGCCAGCGGCATATCCAGTCCGCGCCTGCGGAATTCGCGGTACTGGTCGAAGGCGAGGTGGATGATCGCCTCGGTGAGCGGAAAGATCATGTGGCCGATCTCGGCCAGGGGGATGAAGTCGTTCGGGTAGATGAGCCCCATTTCGGGATGACGCCAGCGGACCAGCGCTTCGACCCCGACGCACCGGCCGTCCGGGCAGCGCACCTTGGGCTGGTAGTGCAATTCGATCTGGCCCGCGCGAATGGCCATGCCCAGGTCGCGGATGATGGCGATCTTGCGCGGGGTATTGGTATCCAGCTCGGGGCGGTAGAAGCAGTATTCCTTGTCCTCGGCCTTGGCCCGGTACATGGCGATGTCGGCACGGCGCAGCAGCTCGTCGACCGAATCGCCGTCATCCGGCGCGAGCACGATGCCGATGCTGGCGCCGATGTCGAGCAGCATGTCGTCGACCTCGAAGGGTGCGTTCAGGGTGGCGAGGATGCGCTGGATCAGGCGTTCCAGTTCGCCACTGTCGGTGATTTCCCGCAGCACCAGGGCGAATTCGTCGCCGCCGAGCCGAGCCACCACCGGCGCCTCGCCGACATCCTTCAGCAGCGGTTCCAGCCGGGGGCCGATCTGGCGCAGGATGGCGTCGCCGGCCGGGTGGCCCAGGGCGTCGTTGATCTCCTTGAACTTGTTGAGGTCCAGCAGCAGCAGGGCGCTGCGGCGCCCGTCACGCGGGGCTTGCAGGGCCTGTGCCAGCGCGGTTTGTATCGCCAGCCGGTTGGGCAGCCCGGTCAGCGTGTCGTGATAGGCCTGGTATTCGAGCCGCTCGCGGTTGCGCACATTGGCCATGGCGAGGCTGACGATATGGCCGATGGTGGCCAGGGTGTCGCGGTCGATGTCCTCGAAGGCCGCGGGTTTTTCGTGCAGCAGGTTGAGCGCGCCGAGCGCATCGCCGCCGTGGAACAAAGGGATGACGGCGAGGCTGCGCAGGCCGAGGCGCGCGAGGACCTGGCGCAGAGAGGCCTCGACCCGGCTGTCCGTGGCCAGGTCGCTGCTGGTCAGTATCTGTTGTTGCAGCACGGCCGCGCCGCTGAGGCTGCCGCGCAGCGGCAGTCGCCAGCCGCGGGCCCGGACCGGCTCCGGGAAGTCGGACTCGTCGAAGCCGTGGTAACCGATGAGGTCCAGGTGCTCGCCATCCTCGTCGAGTGCATAGCAGGCCACGTGCGGCGCCTCGCTGTACTCCGAGAGGGCCGCGACCGTGTGCGCGGCCAGCTCGCGCAGGTCACGGCATTTCAGCAGTCGCAGATGCAAACGGTTGAGGAGGGCCAGCAGTTCGTTCGAGGCCTCCAGTCGCTCGCGGTAGCCTGCCAGCGCGGCCTCGTTCCGTTTGCGCTCGCTGACATCGCGAACGATGGCCTGCAGGTGGGGTTCGCCGTCCAGGTCGATCCGGTTGAGGGTGACCTCCGCATCGAAGGGGGTGCCATCGTGTTGAACATGGACCCATTCGAACGTCTGGGGCTCTCCGGTGAAGGCGGCGGCAATCTTCTCCAGCGCCTTTTCCCGGGAGTCGCGGCCGTCGGGCTGGCGTTCGGGGGAAAAACGGTAAGGCGGCTGCCCGATGATCTGTTCGCGGCTGCAACGAAACATTTCGAGTGTCCGCGCATTGCAGTCGACAAAGCGGTCGTCGCGCATCAGGAAAACGGCGTCGCCGCCGGCCTCGAACAGGGTCCGGTAGCGGCGCTCGGATTCCTGCAGCCGCTGGTGGGTTGCGACCAGCGAGAACTCCGCGCCGGCGTGGGACGCGGAAACCTGGAATACGCGCAGTTTCCTTTTGGCGTCGTCGACCGGTCGGCGGAACAGTGCGGCCAGGATGCCCATGGGCCGATCATCGTCGCGATCTCTGAGCGCCGCGCCCAGATAGGCCTCTATGCCCATTTCACCGATCAGGCGGTCTCGCGGAAAGCGCTCGGCCAGCCGGCGGCCGATGGCCGCATGGCCTTCCGCGATCACCTGTTCGCAAGGCGATCCGGCCAGTGAATATTCGAAATTCTCCAGCAGGCCCTCGGGTCCGTGCAGCAGCAGGGTGCGCATGCGGGTGCGGGCATTGTCGATAAACCCCGAGATCAGTACGTAATCGGCCCCGACCAGCAGCCGCAGGTCGCGGGCCAGCACGCGCAGGTAGTCCAGCCCTCGCTGACTGGCCAGGGTCTCGTGCAGTTTCAGCAGGGAGGCATCGAGTTCCGCCTCGCTGGCATCCGTGCGCAGAGGATCGATCGATGACATGCAGTCCCCCGTGGGCGATGGTGGTCAAGCATAGCCCAAACCGCGGGCGGGTGCCGACAGCCGGTTTGTCGGCCGTTTTCAGGTCCGCTTTAGGATCAGCGCCCCCAGCGGCGGCAGGGTCAGCTCGATCGAGCAGGGCAGTCCCATCCAGGGCAGGTCCTGGCTCATGGCGCCGGGCAGGCCGGTGTTGCTGCCGCCGTAGAACGCCGAGTCGCTGTTGAGCAGCACCTGGTACCAGCCGGGGGTCGGGACGCCGAGCCGATAGCCGTGGCGCACCACGGGGGTGAAGTTGAGTACCACGATCACTTCCTCGTCACCGGCGCGGCGGCGGTAGCTGATCACCGACTGGTCGGCATCGTGGCAGTCGATCCAGGCAAAGCCCCCGGCCTCGAAATCGTGTGCATGCAGAGCGGGCTGCTCCCGGTAGAGGCGGTTGAGGTCGGCCACCAGTGACTGCACGCCCCGGTGCGGAGGATAGTCCAGGGCCTGCCATTCGAGCGGCGCATCGAAGTTCCACTCGCTGCGTTGGCCCCATTCGCTGCCCATGAACAGCAGTTTCTTGCCGGGGTAGGTCCACTGGTAGGCATAGAGCAGGCGCAGGTTGGCGAACTGCTGCCACTCGTCTCCGGGCATCTTGTGCAGCATGGATGCCTTGCCGTGCACTACCTCGTCATGGGAGAAGGGCAGCACGAAGTTCTCGGTGAAGGCGTACAGCAGCCCGAAGGTGAGCCGCTCGTGGTGGTAGTGGCGGTGGACCGGATCCTTGCTCATGTACTCCAGGGTGTCGTGCATCCAGCCCATGTTCCATTTCATGGCGAAGCCCAGTCCGCCCAGCCAGGGCGGACGCGTGACCTGCGGCCAGGCGGTGGACTCCTCGGCGATCACGAGTGCGCCGGGATGCTGCCCCTGGGTGACCTGGTTCAGCTCGCGCAGGAAGTCGATCGCCTCCAGGTTCTCGTTGCCACCGTAGATGTTGGGCACCCAGTCGCCCGGCTCGCGGGAGTAGTCCAGGTAGAGCATGGAGGCGACCGCATCCACGCGCAGGCCGTCGAGATGAAACTCCTCCAGCCAGTAGACGGCACTGGCGATGAGGAAGTTCTTCACCTCGTTGCGGCCGTAGTTGAAGATCAGCGTGCCCCAGTCGCGGTGCTCGCCGCGGCGCGGGTCCTCGTGCTCGTACAGCGGGCTGCCGTCGAAGCGCGCCAGCGCGAAGCCGTCGCGGGGGAAGTGGCCCGGCGCCCAGTCGAGGATGACGCCGATGCCGGCCTGGTGGCAACGGTCGACGAAGCGGCGGAAGCCGTCGGGATCGCCGAAGCGGCTGGTGGGCGCAAAGTAGCCGGTCGTCTGGTAGCCCCAGGAGGCATCCAGCGGGTGTTCGGTGATGGGCAGCAGCTCGATGTGGGTGAAGCCCTGTTCGCTGACATAGGGCACCAGCCGGTCGGCCAGATCGTCATAGGAGAGGAAGCCGCCATCGGCGTCGCGTTGCCAGGAACCGGGGTGGACCTCGTAGATGGACATGGGCCGGTGCTGCCAGGGCGCCTGGCGCCGGTCGGCGAGCCAGTCGGCGTCGTCCCAGCGATGGGATGACGGGGCCACCACCCGGGCGGCGGTGCCGGGGCGCAGCTCGAAGGCGCGGCCGTAGGGGTCGGTCTTGGTGAGCACCATTCCGCTGGCGCGGTGGCGGATCTCGAACTTGTACAGTTCGCCGGCGTTCAGTTCCGGGATGAAGATCTCCCACACTCCGCTGCCACCGCGTACCCGCATGGGATGGCGGCGGCCGTCCCAGCCGTTGAAGTTGCCGACCACACTGACCCGCTCGGCATTGGGCGCCCAGACGCCGAACAGCACGCCCTCGACGCCGTCCACCTGATGCACATGGGCGCCGAGGAAGCGGTAGGCGTGCCAGTGGCGGCCTTCGCCGAACAGATGCAGGTCGAAGTCGCTGATCAGCGGCGGGAAGTCGTAGGGGTCGTGGCCGATGCGTGCCTCGCCGCCGCGGCGCCACTCCAGCCGGTAGTGGCGCGGCAACTGCCCCGGCTGGCCCAGCCAGCGGAAGAAGTCGCTGTCGCCGAGCCGTTCCATCGCCGCATCGATATCGGGCAGGCGCACCGAATCGGTGCCCGGGGCGTAAACCAGGACCCATTCGCGGCGGCCGTCGCCGTGGCGACCCAGCAGCTCGAAGGGGTCATGGTGGCGGGCCTCTGCAATGCGCCGCAGGGCATCGGGATCGGGCTGGAGATCGGCGTCGAGCACGGGGCTGTTCATGGGGTCTCCCGGAGCCGGTGGCGGGGCAGCAAAAGTGTCATGGTACCTGCTGGTTCCGATGGTACCATAGGCCTGCGGCGCACAGGTGGCGCCGCCATCACGGGGGCGGAAGCAAGGAGCAGCATCGGATGTACACCGGCCAGACACGGCGTTTCGTCAGCCGACTCACGCGCAACACCCTGGCACTGATTCTGGCGGGCGGCCGGGGTTCGCGACTCAAGCATCTCACCATGTGGCGCGCCAAGCCGGCAGTGCCCTTCGGCGGCAAGTTCCGCATCATCGACTTTCCGCTGTCGAACTGTCTCAATTCCGGCATTCGCAGCATCGGCGTACTCACCCAGTACAAGGCACATTCGCTGATCCAGCACATCCACCGGGGCTGGAACTTCCTGCGGGGCGAGTTCGGCGAATTCATCGAGCTGTTGCCCGCGCAGCAGCGGATCGAGACCTCCTGGTACGAGGGCACGGCGGACGCCGTGTACCAGAACCTGGACATCATTCGCCTGCACGATCCCGAGTTCGTACTCATCCTCGCCGGCGATCACATCTACAAGATGGACTACGGCCCGATGATCGCCGAGCATGTCAAGCAGGGCGCGGACATGACCGTGGGCTGCATCGAGGTGGATCTGGACAAGGCGCGCGCCTTCGGCGTGATGTCGGTGGACGAGCGCGGCCAGGTGGCACGCTTCCACGAGAAGCCCGAGCAGCCCGAGCCCGTTCCCGGCAAGCCGGACACGGCACTGGCTTCCATGGGCATCTACGTGTTCAACACCCGTTTCCTGTTCGACCAGCTGATCCGTGACGCCGACGACCAGGCCTCCGCCCATGACTTCGGCAAGGACATCATACCGCGCGTGATCGACACCCACCGGGTGGTGGCCTATCCCTTCCGTGATCCGGCCACCGGCCGGCAGGCCTACTGGCGTGATGTGGGGACGGTGGATGCCTTCTGGGCGGCCAACCTGGAGCTGATCGGCGTGACGCCCGAACTGAACCTGTACGATGCCGACTGGCCCATCTGGACCTACCAGGAACAACTGCCGCCGGCCAAGTTCATCTTCGACGATGACGACCGCCGTGGCATGGCGGTGGACTCCATGGTGTCCGGCGGCTGCATTATCTCCGGGGCGAAGGTGCGGCACTCGCTGCTGTTTTCCAACGTCAAGGTGCATTCGCGGGCCGTATTGGAGGATGCCGTGGTGCTGCCCAATGTCGATATCGGCCACGACTGCCGCATCCGGCGCGCGGTGATCGACAAGAGCTGTCGTATCCCCGCCAATACCGTCATCGGCGAGGACCCGGTCGCCGACGCCGAGCGCTTCCACATCACGCCGGAAGGCGTGGTACTGGTCACGCCCGAGATGCTGGGTCAGGAACTGCATCATGTCCGCTGAGGCGCGGCTCAACGTGGTGCTGATGTGGCACATGCACCAGCCCGACTACCGCGACGCCGGTTCCGGTGTCTACCAGCAGCCCTGGGTCTATCTGCACGGCATCAAGGACTATGTGGACATGGTCGCGCACCTGGAGGCCAATCCGCAGGCGCGCGCCGTGGTCAACTTCGCGCCCATCCTGCTGGAGCAGATCGAGGACTATGCGCGGCAGTTGCGCCGCTTCCTGGAACGTGGCGAAGGCATGCACGACCCGCTGCTGGACGCGCTCGCCTGCCCGGTGCTGCCGCCGGATACCGAGTCCCGGCTGAAGCTGGTACGGGCCTGCCTGCGCGCCAACGAGCAGCGGCTGGTGGATCGCTTCCCGCCGTTCCGGCAACTGGTCGACCTGGCCCGCTGGGTGCTGGAGCGCCCCGGTGCCGAGGGCTATCTGTCCGAGCAGTTCCTGGTCGATCTCATGGTGTGGTACCACCTCGCCTGGATGGGCGAGACGGTTCGGCGCAGTGACACGCGCATCCAGGCGCTGGAGGAGAAGGGCAGCCACTACACCATCCACGACCGCCGCGAGCTGCTGACCGTCATGAGCGAGCTGCTCGGCGGGGTCATCGGCCGCTACCGTGCCCTGGCCGGGCAGGGACGGGTGGAGCTTTCGGTGACGCCCTGGGCGCATCCCATCCTGCCGCTGCTGATCGACCTCAAGGTGGCGCGCGAGGCCCTGCCGGACGCGCCGCTGCCGAACGCCTCCGTGTATCCCGGCGGCATGGACCGCGCGCGCTGGCACGTGCGGCGGGGACTGGAGAGCTTCGAGCGTCACTTCGGCTTCCGGCCGCGGGGTTGCTGGCCCTCGGAAGGCGCGGTGAGCGAGGCCACGCTGCAACTGCTGGAACAGGAAGGCTTCGCGTGGGCAGCCAGCGGCGAGACGGTACTGTTCAACAGCATCGCGCGGCATCCCGAACTCAAGTCCCTGCCGCGGGCGCAGAACCTGTACCGGCCGCACCGGCTGGGACAAGGCCAGCTCAACTGTTTCTTCCGCGATGACGGCTTGTCCGATCTGGTCGGCTTCACCTATTCGGACTGGCATGCCGATGATGCGGTGGCCAACCTGTTGCATCACCTGGAGACCATCGCCGATGGCCTCGAGGCGCCGGGTGAACACCTGGTGCCTGTCATCCTCGATGGCGAGAACGCCTGGGAGTACTATCCCGAGAACGGCTACTACTTCCTGGAGGCGCTGTATCGGGGCCTGTCCACGCACCCGAAGCTGCGGCTTGCCACCTTTTCCGAGGCGCTGGACGGCGGGCTTGTACCGGGTACCCTCAACACCCTGGTGGCCGGAAGCTGGGTCTACGGCACGCTCTCTACCTGGATCGGTGATGCCGACAAGAATCGTGCATGGGACATGCTGGCCGAGGCCAAGCAGGTGTTCGACGAAGTGATGGCGCAGGGCCGGCTGGACGAGGCCGCGCGCGAGGCGGCGGAACGGCAGCTGGGCATCTGCGAGGGCTCGGACTGGTTCTGGTGGTTCGGCGACTACAACCCGGCCGGCACCGTGCAGGATTTCGATCGTCTCTACCGTCTGCAGCTCATCAACCTCTACCAGCGTCTCGGCCGCGAACCGCCCGAGTACCTGGCACATGCCTTCTCGTTCGGCGGTTCGGCCGCGGCACCCGCTCATGGCGGCGTGATGCGGCATGGTCAGGGCAGTCACTGAGTGGCCATGAACCGGGACTGGCCACGCCGGGCCGGGCTGCTGCTGCATCCCACCTCCCTTCCGGGACCACAGCCGCGCGGCGACCTCGGGCGGGAGGCGCACAACTTCATCGACTTTCTCGCCGCTGCCGGCATGGGTGTATGGCAGATGCTGCCGTTGGGTCCCACCCACGAAGACCTCTCGCCCTACCAGTGCACCTCAGTGCATGCCGGTGATCCGCAGCTGATCAGCCTGCGGGCCCTGGTCGATGACGGCTGGCTGGGTGCGGAGGACGTGGGCCGGCCATCCACCGAGGCACTGCCCATCGCCCATGCGAGCTTCCGGCGGCAGGCCGACCCGGAAATCCGGCATGCGTTCGATGCCTTTCGCAACACGCATGCCGCCTGGCTGCCGGACTTTGCACTGTATCAGGCGCTGCGCGAGGCCCAGGGCGGCAAGTCCTGGATCGACTGGCCGCCGGCGCTGCGTGATCGTGCGCCGGCGGCACTGAAGGCGGCCCGCCACGACCTCGCCGGACGCATCGATGGCATCGCCTTCGAACAGTTCCTGTTCTTCCGCCAGTGGCAGGCACTCAGGGATCATGCCCGTGCCGCCGGCATCCGCCTGTTCGGCGACATGCCGATCTTCGTGGCCCATGACAGCGCGGAGGTCTGGGCGCACCGTGAGTATTTCCTCCTCGATGACGAGGGCCAGCCCACGGTGGTCGCGGGCGTCCCGCCCGACTATTTTTCCGAAACCGGACAGCGCTGGGGCAACCCGCTCTATGACTGGTCACGGATGCAGGCCGACGGCTTCGCCTGGTGGGTGGAGCGCCTGCGCACCCAGCGCGAGCTGTTCGACCTCATACGCATCGACCACTTCCGCGGCTTCGAGGCCTGCTGGGAGATACCGGCAGAGGCCGAGACGGCCATCGGCGGGCGTTGGGTGCATGCGCCGGGGCGGGCGCTGTTTGCCCGGTTGCGCGAGGTGTTCGGAGATCTGCCGCTGGTGGCCGAGGACCTGGGTACCATTACGCCCGAGGTCGAGGCCCTGCGCCGCGAGTTCGGGCTGCCCGGCATGAAGATCCTGCAGTTCGCCTTCGGCGGCGGTGCCGACAATCCCTATCTGCCGCACTGGCACGAACCCCTGAGCGTGGTCTACACCGGTACCCACGACAACGATACCACGCTCGGCTGGTATGCATCCGCGCCACCGGAACTGCAGGCCCATGTGCGGGACTATCTGGGGTATCCGGGCGAGGCCATGCCCTGGCCGCTGATCCGCGCGGCTCTGGCGTCGGTGGCGGTGCTGGCGGTGGTACCCATGCAGGACGTGCTGGCACTCGACAGCGCCCACCGCATGAATCGCCCGGGCGAGACCGAAGGCAACTGGCGCTGGCGTTTCGAATGGGAGATGGTGCCGGGGGATCTGGCGGGACGACTGCGCGCGCTCAATGCGCTGTACGGGCGCATCTGACCGGCCACGGGCGCTTCCTCCTTGGCCGCATCGGCGCTGCCCGCTGTCGCGCGGGCCTTACAACCAGAGCATGCAGCCCAGCTCGAAGGGGTGGGCCAGCATGGGATGGTACGGGTACATGCGCAGCTTGTAGAACTGCAGCCCCGGCAGCGGTGGCGCGAGGCTGAGGCTGAACAGGGTCTCGCCGTCCTTGTTGGTCCCCGCCGGGCTGAACTCGAAGCGGTCGGCGGGCAGGAATTCTCCATGTTCGTCCTCGGTGCCGACCACGCACTCCACCTTCACGTCCGAGGCATTCAGGCCATCCAGCCGTGCCGCCACCCGCAGGTCGACGGTCGCGCCGGCAGCGATCTGCTGGGGCGATTCGCTCGCCAGACGCAGCGACACCTGGGGCCATGCCTTCCAGACCTTGTGTTTCCAGGTCGCAAGCGCACGCGCACCGCTGTTGTCATTGGCAGCCAGGGTGCGCGCATGCGCCGCTGCCGGACCATAGAAGCCGCGGATGTAGTCCATGACCATGCGCTGGGAGTTGAACTGGGGCAGTATGGACTTGATCGAGGCCTTGGACATGCGCACCCAGCCATCCGAGTAGCCATGGGCATTGCGGTCGAAATAGAGCGGAATGACCTGGTGCTCGAGGATGTCCAGAAGCTCGGCGCCTTCCTCCTGGTCGCGATAGGCCGGATCGTACTGGGGGCCATGTGGGGTGATGGCCCAGCCGTTCTCGCCGTTGTAGCCCTCGCCCCACCAGCCGTCCAGCACGCTCAGATTGATCACCCCGTTGATGCCGGCCTTCTGGCCCGAGGTGCCGCTGGCTTCCAGCGGATACTCGGGGTTGTTGAGCCAGACATCGACGCCGGTGACCAGCTTGCGGGCCAGCGCCATGTCGTAGCCCTCGATCATGATTATGTGGCCGATGAATTCCGGGCGGCGCGAGAACTCGTGGATGACCTGGATCAGCTTCTGGCCGGGGATGTCATTCGGGTGCGCCTTGCCGGCGAACATGAATACCACCGGCTTCCCGGCCTCGGAAATGATGCGCGCCAGGCGCTCGGGGTCGGAGAACAGCAGGGTGGCGCGCTTGTAGGTCGCGAAGCGACGTGCGAAACCGATGACCAGGACATCGGTCTCGTGCGGGTTGAGAAAGCGCGTCATGCGCTCGATATGGGCATCGGACACACCATTGCGCCGGTTCTGCAGTGTCACCCGCTGGCGGACGTTTTCGAGCAGATCGGCCTTGAGTGTCTGGCGCAGCGACCAGAAGGTGTGACTGGGGATCTCGTCGACGCGTTCCCAGTAGGTGTCGTTGAGCAGCTCGTTGCGCCACTCGCGCCCGAAGCGCATGTCATAGAGATTGGCCCAGTCGCGTGCCAGGAAGGTGGGGACATGCACGCCGTTGGTCACGTAGCCGATGGGATTCTCGCGATGCGGAATCTGGGGCCAGATATAGCCTTCCATGCGCGAGGCGACGCCGCCATGGATGCGGCTGACGCCATTGTGGAAGCGCGAGCCGTGCAGTGCCAGCGCGGTCTGGTTGAAGCCGCCCTGAGTGGTGGGGCTGGCGCCAAGGCCGAGAAATTCGTCCATGGGGATGCCGAGTTCCTGCACGAAGCCCTCGAAATAGCTGCGGATCAGTCCATGGTCGAAAATGTCGTGGCCAGCCGGCACCGGGGTATGGGTGGTGAATACGGTATTGGCCGCCACCAGTTCCAGCGCGCTGGCGAAGTCCATCTGCTCGCGCTTCACCAATTCGCGGCAGCGCTCGAGCACCATGAAGGCGGCATGGCCCTCGTTGATGTGCCAGACGGTGGGCGACAGGCCCAGAGCGCGCAGCGCCCGCACGCCGCCGATACCGAGCACGATCTCCTGCTGGATGCGGGTGGTGAGATCGCCGCCGTAGAGCTGGTAGGTGATGGCACGGTCGGCCTCCTGGTTCTCGGGCAGGTCCGAGTCCAGCAGGTAGAGGGTGATGTGTCCGGCCTTCGCCTCCCAGACCTTGAGCATGACCCTGCGGCCGGGCAGATCGACGAAGACGTGGATCTCCTGGTTGCCGTCCAGGGTCGCCGGGCGGATGGCCAGATCCTCGAAGTGGGCCGGCGTGTAGCGGGCGATCTGATTGCCGTGGCCGTCGATGGTCTGGGTGAAATAGCCCTGGCGGTAGAGCATGCCCACGCCGACGAAGGGGATGCCCAGGTCGGAGGCGGCCTTGCAGTGGTCGCCGGCCAGGATGCCCAGCCCGCCGGAATAGATGGGCAGGCTCTCGTGCAGCCCGAACTCGGCGCAGAAGTAGGCGATCAGGTCCTTGTCGGGGTCGATGTACTGGTTGATGCCCGTGCGCTGGGTTTCCTGGTGATAGGTGTCGTAGTCGGACAGGGTGCGGTTGTAGTCTTCCAGGAACACCCGGTCCTCGGCGGCCTCGTCCAGGCGCTGCTGGGCGACCCGGCGCAGGAACACCTTGGGGTTATGGCCGCACTTCTCCCACAGCTCGCGGTCGAGCCGGAAGAACAGTCCGCGGACCGAGCGATCCCAGGAATAGAAAAGATCGTTGGCCAGTTCCGGCAGGCGGCGAAGTCGTTCCGGGATACGGGGTTGGACCTCGATGGAAAAACGCGTACCAGCCATGTTCGAGCCTCTCGGGTGGAAGATGGGGCCTTACCGGAAAATCGGCCCGCGCACCGTACTGGTGCGGAAAGGGCCGCGCCGGGACATTCTGTCCGACAGGCCGCAGTTGTCGTGCCAATCCGGACGGCTTGCAGGAAATCCGAATACAGGAAACTGGTGCCGGGAGAGAGACTCGAACTCTCACAGTGTTGCCACCGGGGGATTTTGAGTCCCCTGCGTCTACCAATTCCGCCATCCCGGCCGGGAAGTCAGGGTGGCTAGTATAAGGCAACGGAACCGCGGTACAAGCGGCCTGTGTTAGGATGCCGCGCCATGCAACGCCATGACTTTTCCTACGATTTGCCGCCCGAGCTGATTGCCCAGGTGCCGCTCGCCGAGCGCGGCGCCAGCCGCATGCTGGTGCTCGACGGCCGCACCGGGGCGCTGGAGGACAGCCGGTTCGCGACCCTGGACGCGCGACTGCATCCGGACGACCTGCTGGTGTTCAACGACACCCGGGTGATTCCCGCCCGGCTGCGTGGCGAGAAGGCCACCGGGGGCCGGGTGGAGGTGCTGATCGAGCGGGTGCTGGACAGGCGACGCGCGCTGGCCCACGTCCGGGCCAGCAAGTCGCCCCGGCCGGGCAGCGAACTGCGCCTGGAATCGGCGCTCGATGTGAGGGTGCTCGG
>NZ_JALTON010000048.1 GCF_027000115.1 Thiohalobacter sp.
GCTCGCGCAAGGAAACCCTGGTCGAGTACGGTTTCCGCCTGCCCTCGGCCCTGGACAACCGCCCGCTGCGCTTCGACGAGTTCGAGCGGCTGGCGCCGCAGACCATCTTCGTCTCCGCCACGCCGGGGCCCTACGAGCAGGCGCACGCCGGGCAGGTGGTGGAGCAGGTGGTGCGGCCGACCGGGCTGGTGGACCCGGAAGTGGAGGTGCGGCCGGTGGCCACCCAGGTGGACGACGTGCTGTCGGAGATCCGTGCCCGGGTCGCGGCCGACGAGCGGGTGCTCATCACCACCCTCACCAAGCGCATGGCAGAGGACCTGACCGAGTATCTGGCCGAGCACGGGGTGCGGGTGCGCTATCTGCACTCGGACATCGACACCGTCGAGCGCGTGGAGATCATCCGCGACCTGCGCCTGGGCGAATTCGACGTGCTGGTTGGCATCAACCTGCTGCGCGAGGGGCTGGACATGCCCGAGGTCTCGCTGGTAGCCATCTTCGATGCCGACAAGGAAGGCTTCCTGCGTTCCGACCGCTCGCTGATACAGACCATCGGCCGCGCCGCGCGCAACGTCCACGGCAAGGCGATTCTCTATGCCGACGAGATCACCGGCTCCATGCAGCGCGCCATCGAGGAGACCGAGCGCCGGCGCGCGAAGCAGATCGCCCACAACGAGGCCCATGGCATCACCCCGCGCAGCATCTGCAAGGGCGTGGCGGACATCATGGAAGGCGCCACGCCCGCGGCGCCGGGCATGCCGCGGGCGGCGAAGCAGGTGGCCGAGCCCGCGGCAGAGTACGCGGCGCTCACCCCGGAGGCCGCCATGCGCCGCATCGCCGAGCTGGAAAAGGCCATGTACGCCCACGCCCGCAATCTCGAGTTCGAGGAGGCGGCCCGCCTGCGCGACGAGATCGAGCACATCCGTGCCCGGGGGCTGGGACTGCCGGACAAGGAAGTCGGTTGAAACGGCGCGCGGGAAATTGGCTCGCGGTCCTGCTGTCGGCCCTGGCCGTGGCTGCGGCTGCCGCGCCGGAGGGCCGGGATGCCGGCCACTTCGACACCCGCGTCCGCCCCATCCTCGACCGTCGCTGTGTGGTCTGCCACGGCTGCTACGATGCCCCCTGCCAGCTCAAGCTGTCCTCGCCCGAGGGCCTGCGACGCGGAGCCAGCCGGCAGCCCGTGTACGACGGCACCCGCCTGCGCCCGGCGCAGCCGACCCGGCTGTTCATCGATGCCGACTCGATCGCCGGCTGGCGCGCGCTCGGCTTCCATCCGGTGTTGCCGGAGGGGGAAGCGACGCCCGAGGCCGGCCCGGAGGCTTCATTGCTGCGGCAGATGCTGGCGCTCAAGGAACGGCACCCGCAGCCGCGGTCGGGGCGGCTGCCGGCCGATTACACCCTGGGGTTGGACCGGGAGCAGGTGTGCACCGACCGCGCCGGCTTCGAGGAATTCGCCCGCGAGCACCCGCGCTGGGGCATGCCCTATGCCATGCCCAATCTGTCCAGTGCCGAGTACCGGGCGCTGGTGCGCTGGATTGCGCAGGGCGCGCCGCTGCCGCCCGACGAGCCGCCGTCGCCGGCCGCCCTGCCGCAGATCGCGCGCTGGGAGGCCTTCTTCAACGGGTCCGGCAACAAGCAGCGGCTGGTCAGCCGCTATCTCTACGAACACCTGTTTCACGCCCACCTGCATTTCGAGGGCACGCCGGCGCGGGAGTTCTTCCGCTTGGTGCGCTCGACCACGCCACCGGGCGAGCCGATCCGCGAAATCGCCACCGTGCTGCCCTACGACGATCCGGGCCGGCCCGATTTCCACTACCGCCTGCGCCGGGTGCAGGGCAGCATCGTGCAGAAGAACCACCTTGTCTACAGCTTGTCGGACGCGCGGCTGGCGCGCTTCCGCGCGCTCTTCATCGAGCCGGACTATGTCGTCGACCGGCTGCCCTCGTATCGCCCGGAGCTGGCGGCCAACCCCTTCAGGACCTTCGCTGCCATCCCCGCCAATGCCCGTTACCGCTTTCTGCTCGACGACGCCCATTTCTTCATCGAGGGATTCGTGAAGGGGCCGGTGTGTCGCGGGCAGGTTGCGCTGAGCGTGATCGAGGACCGCTTCTGGGTCATGTTCTTCGATCCGGATGCGCAGTTCTTCGCCGACGAGGGCGCCTTTCTGGCCTCTGTCGCAGACGAACTGCAGTTGCCCACCGCCGACGGCCCGGGCCTGGGCCTGCTGCGCATCTGGACCGACTACCGTGAGCGGGAGCGCCGCTACATGGCCGCCCGCCAGGCCCGGTTCCTGCGCCTGCCGGAAAGGGATCTGGACCAGGCGCTGGGCCTGGTCTGGAATGGCGACGGCCGCAATCCCTCCGCGGCGTTGACCGTGTTCCGCCACTTCGACAGCGCCTCGGTGGCCTGGGGACTGGTCGGCGAGGCGCCGGAAACGGCCTGGTTCCTCGACTATCCGCTGTTCGAGCGCATCCACTACCTGCTGGTGGCCGGGTTCAACGTCTTCGGCAATCTCAGCCACCAGCTCAACACCCGGGTGTACATGGACTTCCTGCGCATGGAGGGAGAAGACAATTTCCTCGCCTTCCTGCCCGCTGCCACGCGACGGCAGGTGCGCGCGCGGTGGTACCGGGGCCTGCGGGGCGAACTGCAGCGTTTCTTCCGCGAGCCCCAGGCCTGGCTGTCGGTGGATGTGGTCACCGGCTACCGCAGCGACGACCCGCTGCAGGAGCTTTACCGGCGCATGCGGGCGCTGGTCGCGCCGGTGGCCGAGCGCCAGGCCGGCCGCAACCGTTGCGATGCCCCGCCCTGCGGGACGCGCGGCATTCCGCCGGCGCTGCGGGCCCGTGCCGATCGGGCCATGGCCGGCATCACGCGCAACCGGGGTGCCCGCCTGCACGCCTTCCCGGAGGTCGCGCATGTCAGGGTACGCAGCGCACAGGGCGACATGGCCTACTCGATCCTGCGCAACAAGGCCTACCGCAACGTGTCTTCCTTTCTCGCCGACAAGGGCGAGCGGGAACGCGCCGACATCGAGCACGACACCGTGACGGTGGTCGACTGGCTGGAGGGCAACTACCCCAACTTTTTCTTCGAGGTCGACATCGACGACATCGAGGCCTTCGCCCGCCAGTGTGCCGCTATCCGCGACCCGGCGGACTACGAGCGCTTTGTGCTCCGCTATGGCGTGCGCCGCACTCACCCGGGCTTCTGGGCCGTGGCGGACTGGTTCCAGGGCCAGCGTAGCCGGCAGCATCCGCTCACCGGCGGCATCCTGGATCTGAACCGCTACGACAACCTGTGAGCCCGGGGGCGGCCGTGATTGACAAGCCGGGGGCGCCACCTATAATGCCCGGTTTACGACTTCAGGCGCGTAGCTCAGCTGGTTAGAGCACCACCTTGACATGGTGGGGGTCGTTGGTTCGAGTCCAATCGCGCCTACCAAATTCAGGCAGATGCAGGAGGCAAGTAGCAAGATACAAGTCGGTGCACAGCTGCTTGGTATCCTGTCTCTTGCATCTTGTATCTCGCCGCCGCGCTCCTCCCGGACCGGCGGCCGGGAAATCCCAACCAAGTGACCCCTCGTATCGGTCACCACTGGAGCCTTTCATGCCGACCATCACGCTGCCCGACGGTTCCCGCCGCAGCTACGATCACCCCGTCACCCTTCAGGACATCGCCGCCGACATCGGCCCCGGCCTCGCCAGAGCGGCGCTGGCCGGCAAGGTCGACGGCCGCATGGTGGATCTGAGTCACACCATCGACACCGACGCCGAAGTGGCGCTCGTCACCGCCCGCGACGACGAGGCGCTGCAACTGCTGCGCCACGATGCCGCCCATGTCATGGCGCAGGCGGTGCAGGAGCTCTATCCCGGCACCCAGGTCACCATCGGCCCGGTGATCGAGGACGGCTTCTACTACGATTTCGCCCGCGAGGAGCCCTTCACACCCGAGGATCTGGAGAAGATCGAGGCGCGCATGCACGAGATCGTCAAGCGCGACCTGCCCATCCGCCGCGAGGTCTGGGACCGCGACGAGGCCATCCGTGTCTTCGACGAACTGGGCGAGAAGTACAAGGTGGAGATCATCCGCGACCTGCCCGAGGGCGAGGAGATCTCCGTCTATCGCCAGGGCGACTGGTTCGACCTCTGCCGCGGCCCGCACCTGCCGTCCACCGGCAGGCTGGGCAAGGCCTTCAAGCTGATGAAGCTGGCCGGTGCCTACTGGCGTGGCGACTCGCGCAACCCGATGCTGCAGCGCATCTACGGCACGGCCTGGCGCGACAAAAAGGAACTGAAGGCCTACCTGCACCGGCTGGAGGAAGCGGAGAAGCGCGACCACCGCAAGCTGGGCAAGGCGCTGGACCTCTTCCATACCCAGGAAGAGGCTCCGGGCATGGTGTTCTGGCACGACCGCGGCTGGCAGATCTATCTCACCATCGAGCAGTACGTGCGCGACAAGCTGCGCCAGCACGGCTACCAGGAGGTGCACACCCCGGAGGTCATCGACCGGGTGCTGTGGGAGAAGTCCGGGCACTGGGACAAGTTCCAGGACATGATGTTCACCACCCACTCGGAGAACCGCGACTACGCGGTCAAGCCGATGAACTGCCCGGCGCACATCCAGATCTTCAATCACGGCCTCAAGTCCTACCGGGACCTGCCGCTGCGGCTGGCGGAGTTCGGCTCCTGCCACCGCAACGAGCCTTCCGGGACCCTGCACGGCCTGATGCGGGTGCGCAACTTCGTCCAGGACGATGCCCACATATTCTGCATGGAATCCCAGATCCTCGACGAGGTCTCGGCCTTCATCGACCTGCTGTTCGAGGTCTACCGGGATTTCGGCTTCGACGAGGTGCTGATCAAGCTCTCCACCCGCCCCGAGCAGCGGGTCGGCGACGATGCCCTCTGGGACCGCGCCGAGCAGGCGCTGGAGGACGCCCTCAACCACAAGGGCCTGGAATGGGAACTGCAGCCGGGGGAGGGCGCCTTCTACGGGCCCAAGATCGAGTTCTCGCTGCGCGACTGCCTGGGCCGGGTCTGGCAACTGGGCACCATTCAGCTTGATTTCTCCATGCCGGGGCGACTGGGCGCCCACTACATCGCCGAGGACGGCAGCAAGCAGGTGCCGGTGATGCTGCACCGGGCCATCTTGGGCTCGCTGGAGCGCTTCATCGGCATCCTGATCGAGCACTACGAGGGCAGGTTCCCGCTCTGGCTGGCCCCGGTGCAGGCCGTGGTGCTCAATATCACCGATCGCCAGGCCGAGGCCGTCCGGGCGGTGGAACAATCCTTGAAAAATCAGGGTATCCGGGCCATTTCGGACTTGAGAAACGAGAAAATCGGCTTTAAAATCCGCGAGCACACATTGCAACGGGTTCCCTACCTCCTGATCGTGGGAGACCGGGAAGCCGAAGCCGGAACCGTGGCCGTGCGCACGCGCAGCGGGGAGGACCTGGGTACCATGACACTGGATGCCCTGGTCGAACGACTCTCCTCGGAGATCGCGAGCCGCGGCCGCGCTGCTTTGGAGGAATAGGGCATCGCTAAGCCAAAGGAACAGTACCGCGTCAATGATCGGATCCTGGCGCCCGAAGTGCGGGTGATCGACCAGGACGGAGAACAGGTCGGCGTGGTGCCGATTGAAAAGGCGCTCGCCCTGGCCGAGGAAGCGGACCTCGATCTGGTCGAGATCTCTCCCAACGCGGAACCTCCGGTCTGCCGGATCATGGACTATGGCAAGTTCAAGTTCGAGCAGTCCAAGCGGCAGCAGTCGGCGCGCAAGAAGCAGAAACAGGTCCAGGTCAAGGAAGTGAAATTCCGGCCTGGCACGGACGTAGGGGATTATCGGGTCAAACTCCGCAACCTGATACGTTTCCTGCAGGACGGGGACCGGGTGAAAGTCACCCTGCGGTTCCGCGGCCGCGAGATGGCCCACCAGGAACTGGGACGCGAGCTGCTCGAACGGGTCAAGCAGGACCTGGAAGAGTACGGCGTCGTGGAACAGTTTCCGAAGATGGAAGGCCGTCAGATGGTCATGGTCATGTCCCCGAAGAAGACCGTCGCCGCGCAGTAACGCGGTCTCGGACATTGAACCGGTCGCCGCGGCGGCCGCCAATACGGAGTTGCAGAAATGCCGAAGATGAAGTCCAACCGGGGCGCCGCCAAGCGCTTCAAGCGGACGGCGAAGGGCGGGTTCAAACGCATCCAGTCCCACCGTCGTCATATCCTGACCAAGAAGAGTTCCAAGCGGAAGCGCCAGCTCGGCACGCCCGCGCGGATCGCGGAAGCGGATGTGGCCATGGTGCGCCGCATGCTTCCCTACAGCTGAGCGGGGTGATCCGACATGGCACGCGTAAAACGTGGTGTGGTCGCCCGCGAGCGCCACAAGAAGGTTCTGAAGAAGGCCAAGGGCTACTATGGCGCACGCCGCAAGGTGTTCCGGGTTGCCAAGCAGGCCGTCATCAAGGCCGGGCAGTATGCCTATCGTGACCGCCGGCAGCGCAAGCGGCAGTTCCGCGCCCTGTGGATCGCCCGCATCAATGCGGCGGCCCGCGAGAACGGACTGTCCTACAGCCGCCTGATCAACGGTCTCAAGAAGGCCGAGGTGGAAATCGACCGCAAGGTGCTGGCGGACCTGGCCGTGCACGACAAGGCCGCCTTCGCCGCCGTTGCCGAGCAGGCCAAGGCCGCTCTGGGTGGTTGAGCGCGCGCGTCAGCCAGGCTGATGCCGCGTCCATGACCCGGAAAAGGGAAGGCCTTCGCGCCTTCCCTTTTTCTTTTTCGCCAAGGATACGCCCGTGCAGGAACAACTCGACAAACTGACGGCGGAGGCCCTGGCCGCGATCGAGGCCGCCGCGGACCTGCGTGCGCTGGATGACATCCGGGTACGCTATCTGGGCAAGAAGGGGGAACTGACCGCCCAGCTCAAGCAGCTGGGCAAGCTGCCCCCCCAGCAGCGCCGCGAGGCCGGCCAGGTCATCAACGCAGCCAAGAGCCGCGTGCAGGCGGCGCTGGATGCCCGCCGCGAGGCGCTGGAGCGGGCCGAGCTGGAGGCGCGACTGGCCGCCGAGACCATCGACGTGACCCTGCCCGGTCGCGGCCAGGACATCGGCGGCCTGCATCCGGTGACGCGCACCCTGGAGCGCATCCGCGAACTGTTCGAGGGCATCGGCTTCGAGGTCGCCGAGGGGCCGGAAATCGAGGACGATTTCCATAATTTCGAGGCCCTCAACATTCCCGCCCATCATCCGGCGCGGGCCATGCACGACACCTTCTACTTCGATGCCCACACCGTGCTGCGCACCCATACCTCGCCGGTCCAGATCCGGGTGATGGAGAACCAGGCGCCGCCGCTGCGCATCATCGCGCCCGGGCGCGTCTATCGCTGCGACTCGGACCTGACCCACACCCCGATGTTTCACCAGGTCGAGGGCCTGATGGTGGACGAATCGGTCAGCTTCGCCGACCTCAAGGGCATCCTCGCGGATTTTCTGCGACGTTTCTTCGAACAGGATCTGGCCGTGCGCTTCCGGCCGTCCTATTTCCCCTTCACCGAGCCCTCGGCGGAAGTGGACATGGGCTGTGTCATCTGCGGCGGCGAGGGCTGCCGGGTCTGCAGCCACACCGGCTGGCTGGAAGTCCTCGGCTGCGGCATGGTGCATCCGAAGGTGTTCGAGCACGTCGGCATCGACAACGAGCGCTATACCGGTTTCGCCTTCGGCATGGGCGTCGAGCGCCTGGCCATGCTGCGCTACGGTGTCAACGATCTCAGGCTGTTCTTCGAGAACGACCTGCGGTTTCTGGCACAGTTCCGTTGAGAGGAATGGATGGCCACGGAATCCACTGAATGAATCCACCGAATGCGTTTCGGGTGCAGGATGGACAATCCATGACAGCCACAGCCGGTGTGCCCCCGAGTCAGGGTGTCCGGTCGAGCACCTGCCTGACAGCGAGTTTGCCGTGGGTGCAGTGGATCCCGTGGCCATCCATCGATATCAATAAAAGATCCGGATCATGAAATTCAGCGAACAATGGCTCCGCGAGTGGGTAAACCCGCCGATCGACACCCGGGAACTGGCCGAGCGCCTGACCATGGCGGGGCTGGAGGTGGACAGCGTCGAGCCGGCGGCACCGGACTTCGAACAGGTGGTGGTGGCAGAGGTGCTGGAGGTATCGCCGCACCCGGACGCCGACAAGCTCCGGGTCTGCCGCGTCGATGACGGCAGCGGCGAGCCGCTGCAGATCGTGTGCGGGGCGCCGAACGTGCGCGCCGGCATGAAGGCGCCGCTGGCGCGGGTCGGGGGCGTCATGCCCGGCGGCATGAAGATCCGGCGCGCGAAACTGCGCGGGGTGGAATCCTTCGGCATGCTCTGCTCGGCACGTGAGCTGGGCCTGTCCGAGGACCATGCCGGGCTGATGGACCTGCCTGCGGATGCCCCGGTCGGCCAGGACATCCGCGATTACCTGCAGCTCGACGATGCCCTGATCGACGTCGACCTCACGCCCAACCGCGCCGACTGCCTCGGCATTCTCGGCATCGCCCGCGAGGTCGGCGCCCTGACCCGGTCGCCGGTCACCGTGCCGCGGATGGACGAGGTGCCCGCAGCCATCGCCGATGTCTTTGCCGTGGAAGTCAAGGAACCGGCCGCCTGTCCGCGCTATCTCGGCCGTGTGATCCGCGGGGTGAATCCCGAGGCGCCGACGCCGCTGTGGATGCAGGAACGCCTGCGCCGCAGCGGCCTCCGTTCGCTGGGCCCGCTGGTCGATGTCACCAACTATGTGCTGCTGGAACTGGGCCAGCCCATGCATGCCTTCGACCTCGCCCGGCTGGAAGGCGCCATCCACGTCCGCAATGCGCTGCCGGGCGAACGGCTGGTACTCCTCGACGAACGCGAGGTGACACTGGATACGGATACCCTGGTGATCGCCGATGCCCGCCAGGCGCTGGCCATCGCCGGCGTCATGGGGGGCGAGGCCTCGGGCTGCAGCGACCGCACCCGCGACGTCTTTCTGGAATGCGCCTTCTTCACCCCCGAGCGGCTGGCCGGTGTCGCCCGCCGCTACGGGCTGCAGACCGATGCCTCCTACCGCTTCGAGCGCGGCGTTGATCCCTGGCTGCAGCGGCAGGCAATGGAACGCGCCACCCGGCTGCTGCTCGACATCGCCGGGGGCGAGGCCGGCCCGGTGGAGGCGGTCACCCGCGCGGACTTCCTGCCCGAGCGGGCGGCCATTCACCTGCGCGCGCCCCGTATCGGGCGGCTTCTGGGCCTGGACATGCCCCGCGACGAGGTCGAGGACATCCTCGGCCGTCTTGGCTGCAGCCTGGAGCCCCTGGCCGACGGCTGGCGGGTGACGCCGCCCGGTTTCCGCTTCGACATGGCCATCGAGGCCGATCTGATCGAGGAGCTGGGCCGCGTCCATGGCTACGACCGGCTGCCGGAGCGCACGCCGACCGGGGTGCTTGGCCTGAAGTCAGCCAGCGAGACCCGGCTGCCACGGGAGCGCCTCCGGGCCACGCTGGTGGACCGGGGCTACCGGGAGGCAATCACCTACAGCTTCATCGATCCCGAGCTGGCTGCCGCCTTCGACCCCGACCACACCCCGGTCGCACTCGCTAACCCCATTTCCTCGGAGATGGCGGTGATGCGCAGCAGCCTCTGGCCGGGCCTGGCCGGCGTGCTGCGGCACAACCTCAACCGCCAGCAGGAACGGGTTCGCATCTTTGAGTCCGGTCTCAACTTTATTTCTCAAGATAATGAAATAAAACAGATTGGATACCTCGGCGTCATGGCCTGCGGCAGTCGCTGTCCGGAACAGTGGGGGGTGCCGTCGGAGCCGATCGACTTCCACGATGTCAAGGGCGATGTCGAGGCCCTGCTGGCCCTGACCGGGCGCGCCGCAGACTTCGAATTCCGTCCCGATCGCCATCCGGCGCTGCATCCGGGGCGCTGCGCGCGTATCCTCGAAGACGGGCGGCCGGTCGGCTGGATCGGGAGCCTGCACCCGGCGCTCGCCGGTCGTCTCGACCTGCCGGCGAACACCCAGCTGGCCGAGATCGAACTGGCGGCTCTGGAATCGGCGCGGCCGGCGCGATTCGCGCCCATTTCCCGCTTTCCGGCGCTGCGTCGGGACCTGGCCGTGGTGGTCGACGCGACCGTTCCCTGGGGCGAAATCCGCCGCGTGGTGAGTGAGGCCGGGGGCGAAACACTCAAGGAAACCCGCCTGTTTGACGTATACATGGGGCAGGGGGTAGAAAAGGGACGTAAAAGCATAGCGTTAGGCTTGATTCTTCAAGATTCCTCACGCACACTTACTGACCAGGACATCGAGAGTGTCGTTTCCCGCGTGACCGCGGCACTCAGGGAGCAACTCGGGGCTAGTCTGAGAGAGTGACACATGGCGCTGACCAAAGCCGATCTGGCGGAAAAACTGTTCGAAGAACTGGGTTTGAACAAACGGGAAGCGAAGGAACTCGTCGAGATGTTTTTCGAAGAGATCCGGGTCGCCCTGGAAACCGGGCATCAGGTCAAACTGTCGGGATTCGGCAACTTCGACCTCAGGGACAAGAACGAGCGGCCGGGGCGGAACCCCAAGACGGGTGAGGAAATCCCCATCAGCGCCCGCCGCGTGGTGACCTTTCGTCCCGGTCAGAAGCTGAAATCCCGAGTAGAGGCCTATGCTGGAAGCGAGCAACAATAACGATCTTCCGCCGATCCCCGGCAAGCGCTACTTCACCATTGGCGAAGTCAGCGAACTGTGCGGCGTCAAGCCGCATGTGCTGCGCTACTGGGAGCAGGAGTTCCCGCAGCTCAAGCCCGTCAAGCGCCGCGGCAACCGCCGTTACTACCAGCGCCACGACGTGATCATGATCCGCCAGATCCGCAGCTTGCTCTACGAGCAGGGCTTCACCATCGGCGGTGCGCGCCAGCGCCTGTCCGGCCAGGAGGCCCGCGAAGATATTTCCCACAGCCAGCAGGTAGTGCGCCAGATGCGCATGGAGCTGGAAGAACTGCTGCAGATCCTGCGGCGCTGATTTCCTTGTTTCGGACGATCGGGTATGATGTGCGTCCCCTGCAGGCAGGGGTCACGGGGCGTAGCGCAGTCTGGTAGCGCACCGCAATGGGGTTGCGGTGGTCGGAGGTTCGAATCCTCTCGCCCCGACCAATAATGAGAAAGCCGCCGCTGGCGGCTTTTTTGATGGGATGGCTCGGGATTCCCGGCCCCTCGGCACAGCCTCGGGGCGTTCGCCCGGCGCGAAGCAGTGCTTCGCGCAAACCGCCGGGCTCACCCTCTCGCCCCGACCAATAATGAGAAAGCCGCCGCTGGCGGCTTTTTTGATGGGACGGCTCGGGAATCCACGACCAGGTCATCAACGCAGAGTTCGCAAAGGCGCAGAGGGCGCCGAGAACCTTGCATGATGGCGGCGGCTGGCACCGCGTAGCTCGGATGGAGGCCGAAGGCCGCAATCCGGGGCACTGCCAATGGGAAGCCCCGGATTTCGCTGCGCTTCATCCGGGTTTCACGGCGGGACTTTGGCTAAACCACCCAACTGGGAAACAGGTTTGCACAGGTCACGCTTTGCCTTGCCCGTCCCCGGCCGGGATCAAGCGAAGCACCTGTCATCCCCCCAATACCTTTGCGTCCTCGGCGCCTCTGTGAACTCTGCGTTCCCTGACCAGGACACAATGGCGGAGTTGGTAGGATGGGCAAAGGCCCGAAGGGCCGTGCCCATCATGACGGTCACGGGATGCTGATGGGCACGTCGCTACGCTCCTTTGCCCATCCTGCAAATTCTGCGTTCACACACTGCGGTACGGATCACCCATTCATCGTCTCAGTCGAACTTCGGCGGCGGGGGGTTGCCGTCGTGGATGCGGTTCCAGCGCAGCTGCCGGTAGGCCTCGCGGGTGAAAAGATAGCTGTCCAGCGCGGCCGTGTCGCGCACCTTGCTGGCGGTCAAAAGCTGGGCGCGGTCGTCCACGGCGCGCAGCCCGATCAGGGCATTGCGCTCGCGTACCTCGTCGTGTCGTGCCACCGGATCGAGTGCATAGTCCCCGAACAGGCCGATGCCGTCACGTATGTTGCTGGGACCGAGGAAGGGCAGCACCAGATACCAGCCCTCGCCGATACCCCAGCGGCCGAAGGTCTGGCCAAAGTCCTCCTGGTGCCGCGGCAGGTCCATGTGCGAGGCGACGTCGAACAGGCCGCCGATGCCGAAGGTGGTGTTGAAGGTGAAACGCAGCCCGTCCTGGGCGCCCTGGCGCAGCTTGCCCTGGAGCAGGTCGTTGACCAGGGTCAGCGGCTCTCCAAGGTTGGCAAAGAAGTTGTTCACACTGCGACGGACAGGTGCCGGGATGGTGCGTTCGTAGCCGGTGGCCAGGGGTTTCAGGAGCCAGCGGTCGACCTTGTCGTTGAATCGATCGATGACCCGGTTGACCGGTTCCAGCGGGTCGCTGGTCTCTTCCTCCGGCGGTACCACCGCGCAGGCGGAGAGGCCGAGAACGAGAAAGGCGGCCAGCAGACGGCGGCCGGTGCGCGCAAGACGGATTTCCATGTGAGGGCTCCTGCTTCCTGTTTCCTGGACGGGCAATGCGGTCCGATGCTCAGAGTTCAGAATTTGTAGCATGGGCAAAGGCCCGAAGGGCCGTGCCCATCATGACGGTCACGGGATGCTGATGGGCACGTCGCTGCGCGCCTTTGCCCATCCTACCCAGTCCGCCACCATCAGACAGAACGTAATATTTCCGACAAAATGTGTGCTCCGCTCTCAGAGTTCGGGTGACCGCACCACCAGCAGCTTTTCGATCTGCATGTCCTCGAAGGTGTAGGGGATGCCGCCGACGCCGAGGCCGGACTGGCGCAGGCCGGCGAAGGGCATCCAGTCCACGCGGAAGGCGGTGTGATCGTTGACCATCACGGCCGAGGCGTCCAGCCGGCGGTAGGCGCGCAGCGCGCGATGGATGTCGCGGGTGAACACGGCGGCCTGGAATGCGAAGGGCAGGGCATTGGCCTGCTCGATGGCGGCGGCCATGTCGCGGCAACTGTAGACACAGATCACCGGTCCGAAGATCTCCTCGCGCGACACGCGGGCATCCGTGGGCGGATCGAGCAGCACCGTGGGAGCGTAGGTGGTCTCCGACAGGGCCTTGCCTCCGCACAGCAGTTTCGCGCCGCCGGCCACTGCCTCCTGAACCCATTCGTCCACCCGCCGTACCTCGCGCGGCCGGATCAATGGGCCGACCTCGGTATCCTCCAGCCTGGGGTCACCCACGCGCATGTCCTCGCCCAGCGCCGCCAGGCCACGCGCCACGTCGCGGGCAACCGATGCATCGCAGAACACCCGTTGCACCGACACGCAGACCTGTCCGGCATGGTAGAAGCCGCCCTTGGCCAGCAGCGGCAGGGCATCGTCGAGATCGGCATCGGCCTCGATCAGCACCGGCGCCGCGCCACCGTGTTCCAGCGCACAGCGCGCCCCTGGCGCAAGCTTGGAGCGCAGCATCCAGCCCACCCGGGCACTGCCGATGAAGCTGAAAAAACCCACCCGCGCGTCGGTGACCAGGGCCTCGGCCACGGCCAGGTCCTTGACCACCAGCGCCTGGCACCAGGCCTCCGGCAGGCCGGCCTCCCGCAGCAGGCCGACGAAGCGCAGACAGGACAGGGGCGTGTCCTCGGCCGGCTTGACCACCACCGGGCAGCCGGCGGCGATGGCCGGCCCGACCTGATGGACGATGAGATTCAGGGGATGGTTGAAGGCGCTGACCGCCACCACCACGCCGATCGGCTCGCGGTGGGTCATGGCCAGGCGGTGGGCCGAGGCGGCGTTGATGCCCATGGGGATCTCGCGGCCGGCATTCTCGCGGATGCACTCCACGCAGTTGCGCACCCCGTCGATGGCCCGCGCCACTTCCACCCGGGAATCGATCAGCGGCTTGCCGCCCTCGCGGGCCGCCGCCAGCGCCAGTGTCTCCGCCCGGGCCTTCATCAGCTCGGCGACCCGCTCCAGGATGGCGATGCGCTCCGGTGCCGGCAGCCAGGCATCCCGGTTGCGAAACAGCGCATGGGCCTGGGCCATGGCCCGCTCGACCGTCTCGGGCCCGGCGGCATCGACGGTGGCGATCAGGCTGCGGTCGAAGGGGGCGTGGACTTCCAGTGTCTCCCCGGTCGCCGTGGCACCGGGGACCATCAGGGGGAAGTGCTCCGTCATTGCGGGTTCCTTTGCGCTGCGCGTCTGCCGTCACAGGATAGTACAGGACTTCGGGACCCGGCCCGAGCCTGACAGCCCGCGGCCTTTCTGGGATAATGCCGCCTTTCGCGGCCGTGCCCCGCCGGGGCCGGTCCTACCGAAGGATTTCGGTCCCTTGCGACCCGAACTTGAGCCGCCCGCGCGGCAGCGACAGCGATGAGCACACGGCAACCGACAGACGACCTGCGCATACTCGAGATCAAGGAGGTCTCGCCGCCGGCGCAGGTGCACGAGGAATTCCCGATCACCGAGCAGGCCGCGGAGACGGTATCGCGCACCCGCTGCGACATTCACCGCATCCTGGCCGGCGATGACGACCGGCTGCTCGCCGTGGTGGGGCCCTGCTCCATCCACGACCCCGAGGCCGCGCTGGCCTATGCCGACCGGCTCGCTGCCATCCGCGAGCGGCTGGCCGGGGACCTGCTGGTGGTCATGCGCGTGTATTTCGAGAAGCCGCGCACCACGGTGGGCTGGAAGGGCCTGATCAACGACCCGGATCTGGACGGCAGCTTCCACATCAACAAGGGCCTGCGCATCGCGCGCCGACTGCTGCGCGACCTGAACGAGCGCGGTGTTCCGGCGGCCACCGAGTTCCTCGATCTCATCAGCCCGCAGTACGTGGCCGACCTGGTGAGCTGGGGTGCCATCGGCGCACGCACCACCGAAAGCCAGGTTCATCGCGAGCTGGCCTCCGGGCTGTCCTGTCCCGTCGGCTTCAAGAATGCCACTGACGGCACCCTGCGGGTGGCGGTCGATGCCATCCGTTCCGCCTCCCAGCCGCATCACTTCCTGTCGCTGACCAAGCAGGGCCACTCGGCCATCTTCTCCACCAGCGGCAACGAGGACTGCCACGTCATCCTGCGGGGCGGGCGTGAACCCAACTATGCTGCCGCCAGCGTGGACGCGGCGGCGAAGGAGCTGGAGAAGGCAGGCCTGCCGCCGCGGATCATGATCGACTTCAGCCACGCCAACAGTCGCAAGCAGCCGGAGCGTCAGCTGCTGGTGGGCGAGGACGTGGGGCACCAGATCGCCGGTGGCGATCGCCGCATCATCGGCATCATGGCCGAGAGCCATCTGCTGCCCGGTCGCCAGGACGTGGTTCCCGGCCAGCCGCTGACCTTCGGCCAGAGCATCACCGACGCCTGCATCGGCTGGGACGACACCGTCACCCTGCTCGAGGGCCTAGCCGAGTCGGTGCGCAGGCGCCGCGGCCAGGGTTCCAGCGCCGCTGCTTCCTGAGCCGGCGCTTTCGCGGTGTCCGACTGGCGGCCATGGTGTATCATGGCGCGCTTCGATTGAACCGATCAAGCTGGAGTTTCCCGGTGGAAATCAATCCACTCATCAACCGCATCAAGGATCTGCAAGGGCGCGCCGAGTCCCTGAGGGGGTATCTTTGACTTCGAGGGCAAGCAGGAACGCCTTCAGGAAGTCACCCGCGAGCTCGAGCAGCCCGATGTCTGGAACGACCCCGAACGCGCCCAGGAACTGGGCCGCGAACGTGCCCGCCTGGAAGAGGTGGTGCACGGCCTCACCCGCATCCGCGACGGCCTGAACGAGGCCGAGGAACTGATCGAACTCGCCGCCGCCGAGGGCGACGAGGCAACCGTCGCCTCGGTCGAGGCCGACCTCGACGCGATCGAGAAGGAAGTCTCCAACCTCGAGTTCCGGCGCATGTTCTCGGGGGAGATGGATGCCAATAACGCCTTCGTCGACATCCAGGCCGGTTCCGGCGGCACCGAGGCCCAGGACTGGGCCGAGATGCTGCTGCGCATGTACCTGCGCTGGGGCGAGCGCAAGGGCTTCAGGACCGAGCTGATCGAGGTCTCGCCCGGCGAGGTCGCCGGCATCAAGAGCGCGACCATCCGCTTCGAGGGCCCCTATGCCTATGGCTGGCTGCGCACCGAGACCGGCGTCCACCGGCTGGTGCGCAAGTCGCCGTTCGATTCCGGCAACCGCCGTCACACCTCCTTCGCCTCGGTCTTCGTGTCGCCGGAGATCGACGACAGCATCGAGGTCGAGATCAATCCCGCCGATCTGCGCATCGATGTCTACCGTGCCTCGGGCGCCGGCGGCCAGCACGTGAACCGCACCGAATCCGCGGTGCGCATCACCCATCTGCCCACGGGCATCGTGGTCCAGTGCCAGAACGACCGTTCCCAGCACAAGAACAAGGACCAGGCCATGAAGCAGCTCAAGGCCAAGCTCTACGAGCTGGAGCTGCAGAAGCGCAACGCCGAGGCCCAGGCGCTGGAGGAAACCAAGTCCGACATCGGCTGGGGCAGCCAGATCCGCTCCTATGTGCTCGACCAGTCGCGCATCAAGGATCTGCGCACGGGCGTGGAGACCGGCAACACCCAGGCGGTACTGGACGGCGACCTCGACCCCTTCATCGAGGCCAGCCTCAAGGCGGGGTTGTGAGGCGTGAGGCGCTCAGCCGGTAGGATGGGCAAAGGCCCGAAGGGCCGTGCCCATCAATCCCTGCGGCAGGAACCCGCCCCAAACCGTCCGCCTACCGGCGGCACCAACGACAAGCGAAGAGAATTCTCGGCATGAGTGAAGACAGAACCCGAACCGCCCAGGACGAACACCGGCTGATCAGCGAGCGCCGCCGCAAGCTGGCGGCGCTGCGCGAACAGGGCATCGCCTTTCCCAACGACTTCCGCCGCGACGTCATGGCCGGCGAGCTGCATGCCGAGTACGACGACAAGGACGAGGCCTGGTTCGAGCAGAATCCCATCCGGGTCAAGGTCGCCGGACGCATGATGGCCAAGCGCATCATGGGCAAGGCCAGCTTTACCCATATCCAGGACATGTCCGGTCGCATCCAGCTGTTCGTCCAGCGCGACAGCCTGCCGGAGGGCGTCTACAAGGCCTTCAAGACCTGGGACGTGGGCGACATCGTTGGCGCCGAGGGCTACCTGTTCAAGACCCGAACGGGTGAACTGAGTGTGCGCGTGGAGCAACTGCGCCTGCTGGTCAAGTCGCTGCGCCCGCTGCCCGAGAAGTTCCATGGCCTGACCGATCAGGAGGCCCGTTACCGGCAGCGCTATCTCGATCTGATCATGAACGAGGTCTCGCGCGAGGTGTTCCGCACCCGTACCCGCGTGGTGCGCTACCTCCGCAACTTCCTCGACGACCGTGATTTCCTGGAGGTCGAGACGCCGATGATGCAGGCCATCCCCGGCGGCGCCACGGCGCGGCCCTTCATCACCTATCACAATGCGCTGGACATGCAACTGTTCCTGCGCATCGCGCCCGAGCTCTATCTCAAGCGTCTGGTCGTCGGCGGCTTCGAACGCGTCTACGAAATCAACCGCAACTTTCGCAACGAGGGGCTGTCCACCCGGCACAACCCCGAGTTCACCATGCTCGAGTTCTATCAGGCCTATGCGGACTACCGCGACCTGATGGATCTCACCGAGGAGATGCTCCGCGGCCTGACGCAGGAAATCCTCGGCAGTACCACGATCGAGTACCAGGGCGAGCGCTACGACTTCGGCAAGCCCTTTGCCCGCATGACCGTGCGCGAGTCCATCCTCCACTTCAATCCCGACCTGCAGCCGGCAGACGTCGACGAGCTGGAGCGTGCGCGCGCCGTGGCCGAGCGCCTCGAGATCGCGCTCAAGCCCAACTGGGGCCTGGGCAAGGTGCAGATCGAGATCTTCGAAAAGACGGTCGAACACCGGCTCAAGGACCCGACCTTCATCACCGCCTATCCCACCGAGGTGTCACCGCTGGCAAGACGCAATGACGATGATCCCTTCGTCACCGACCGCTTCGAGTTCTTCGTCGGCGGGCGCGAGATCGCCAATGGCTTTTCCGAGCTCAACGACTACGAGGACCAGGCCGAGCGTTTCCGCCAACAGGTCGCGGAGAAGGAGGCAGGCGACGAGGAGGCCATGCATTTCGACGCGGACTACATTCGCGCCCTCGAACACGGGATGCCGCCGACGGCAGGCGAGGGCATCGGCATCGACCGGCTGGTGATGCTGCTGACCGATTCGCCGTCGATCCGTGACGTGCTGCTGTTCCCGCATTTGCGGCCGGAGGCGTGAGCCGGCACAGATCCAGAGCGCCTGCCTTGCCGAGCAGGGTCGCCGTTTGTTCAATTAATTGAGTTTGAAGGACTTTTTTCCGAAGGGGATCCACCGCAGCCTGGGTTTTCGCCTGGGTGGCGAAGCCCCGGATTTTCTTCTACGCTGTCAGCAGGCTGCCATAGTTAAACCCTTTGCGCCGCCAGCCGCCAACATGAAGAAGAACAGGCTGGCAAAGGTAGGGGAATGCCGACCACCGACCCGGAGCATCTGGCCGCACTCGAGCGTGCCCTCGCGGAGCGCGAGCGCGAGATCGAGCTGCTCAAGGAAACGGCCTTCGCCGTGGGCAGCGAGCTGCACCTGCAGCCTGTGCTCGATCTGATCGCCCAGCGTGCCCGCCAGCTCATCAACGCCGAAACCGTGCTCATCCCCATTCTGGACCGTGCCTGCCAGCAGTACACCTACCGCGCAGGTGCCGGCGCCAATGTGGCAGAGATCGTCGGTGAATCCTTGCCACTGGATTTCGGCGTTTGTGGCTGGGTATGGCGTCATCAGAAGCCCTGGTGGCGCGGTACGCTTGCGTCCCTGTCGCCCGAGGAGCGCAATCGCTGGGAAAAGGAAGCGGGGACCCTGATCATGGTGCCGCTGGTGGGGCGCCATCACTTCCTGGGGGGACTCGCCGGCATGAACAAACAGGGCGGGGGCGACTTCTCCCGGCGTGACCTGGACCTGCTGACACTGTTCGCCAGCCAGGCTGCCATCGCCATCGAGAATGCCATGGCCTACCAGGACCTGGAAGAGGCGCGCAAGGCCGCCGAGGACTTCCAGGAGGAACTCTTCCAGACCAACAAGCGCCTGGTGGCGGTGAACCAGGAACTCGAATATCTCTCCCTGTATGACACCCTCACCGGGCTGCCCAACCGATCCCTGTTTCGCGACCGTGTCCGTCAGCAACTGCTCAACACGCAGCGTGATACCGGTCATTTTGCGGTCGTTCTGCTGGACCTCGACCGCTTCAAGGCCATCAACGAGACCCTGGGACACGAGGTCGGCGACCAGTTGCTCAAGCAGGTCAGCACCCGCCTGGCCGGCGAGCTGCGCACCACCGATACCGTCGCCCGGCTGGGCGGCGACGAGTTCGCGGTGCTGTTGCCGCAGGCGGACGAGGCGGCGGCGCGCGTCGTTGCCGAGCAATTGCTGCGGGCGCTGGATCCGCCCTTCACGGTCGATCACCAGCAGCTCGCCGTGGGCGCCAGCGCAGGCATCGCCATCTACCCCCAACATGGCGACGACCTCTCCCAGTTGCTGCGTCACGCCGATACGGCCATGTACATGGCCAAGCAGGAACATGCCGGCGTGGCAGTCTATGATCCGTCGCAGGACGATCTCAGTGTTCGCCAGTTGTCTCTGATGGCTGATCTCAAGTCGGCGCTCGCAGGGAACCAGTTCCAGCTCCATTTCCAGCCGAAGGTCGACCTGTGCCGTGAGCGGGTGGTGGGCGTGGAGGCGCTGGCGCGGTGGCAGCATCCCGAGCAGGGCATGGTCCCGCCCGACCGCTTCATCGGCGCACTGGAGGAAACGGGTCTGATGCACGCCTTCAGTCACTGGGCGCTGGACACGGCCCTTGCCCAGTTGGCCAGCTGGCGCGATCGTGGCTGGGAACTGAGCATGGCGGTCAACCTGTCGGTCAAGAACCTGCTCGAGGCAGACTTCGCACAGCGGCTGGAGATGCTGCTGGAGAAATGGCAGATCCGTGGCGGGCTGGTGCTGGAAATCACGGAAGACCTGTTCCTCAGCGACTACGACCATCTCAACAGCGTGCTTACCCGCATCTGCGACCTGGGCGTGACCCTGTCGATCGACGATTTCGGGACCGGCCATTCCTCGCTCAGTCGGCTCAAGAAACTGCCCGTCGGAGAACTCAAGATCGACCGCTCCTTTGTCATGGACATGGTCAACGACAGCGATGATGCCACCATCGTCCGGTCCACGGTCGAGCTTGCCCACAACCTGGGGCTGGTAGTGGTCGCGGAGGGCGTCGAGGATGAAGAAGCGCTTTCCCGGTTGCGCACCCTGGGCTGCGACATGGCGCAGGGCTATCACATCAGTCGGCCGCTTTCTGCCGGTGATCTGGATCAGTTTCTCGCCGAATCGCCCTGGCCGGTGGTCGGCCTCACCCGCGCCTTTGCCTGAAGCAGCACCCGCTGCGCAGCATCCCCAACGGCCGCGCCGTCAACGCGGAGGCGCGGAGCGCACCGGGATACCCGGGGCGGCTATTCTCCTGCCGTCGCTTCAGCCACCGGGTAGGGCAGGTCCAGAAACTCCAGCACGGGTCCGTCCGCCGAGCCGAGGTGCAGATCACCCTTGTCCGCGGCGGCGATACGGATCACTGCCAGCGCCACCTGTCCGCCATCCGGATGCGGCCGCGCCTCGACGATCTGGCCGGCGCTCTGTTCCGGGTCATCGGCGCTGAAGATGTCGGTGCCGGGCGCGGCGGGGGGCTCGTCGGCGATGCGCACCAGGTACATGCGACGCTTGAGCTTGCCCAGATACTGCATGCGCGCCACCACCTCCTGACCGGGGTAGCAGCCCTTCCTGAAGCTGACGCCGCCCAGCAGCTCCAGGTTCGCCATCTGCGGCACAAAGGCCTCGACCGTTTCCGCATGGATCACCGGGATGCCCGACATCACCTCGAGCAGGCCCCAGGCCGGCTCGCCGACGGGCGCGCAACGCACGTTCAGGCCCTGCCAGAGGCGCTGGGCGCAGTCCAGCGGGCCGTAGATCTCGAACCGCGGGTGAATGCCCGCGACCCGGATCACGGTACAGTCGTCACTGCGCAGGACGTCGTCCACCGATTTCGGCACCTCGCCGAGCAGATTTTCCAGCTCCGCCCCGGCGTCCGGTCCCGAGGCACCCAGGTGAACGAAGGTGTCGGTCACGATTTCCAGCGTGACATCGGAGCGCAGCACGAACATGCGCAGCCTTTGTACCACCGACTCCACCAGTTCCTCCGGCAACGAAAGGTAGAACTCGTCGCCACGGCGGAACAGCCGGAAGATGGCCAGCATGCGCCCCTTGGGCGAGCAGTAGCTGGTCAACTGGCTGCGACTCTCGCTGACCTCTCGAACATCGTTGCTGAGCTGATTCTGCAGAAACTCGGCCGCGTCCTTGCCGTGCACTGCCACCAGCGCCCGGTGGGAGAGGTCGGCAAACACATTGCCGGTCAGCGCCATGCTCAACTCGCGCCTGGCCGAGCCGTAGCTGACCACCCGATCGCCGTCGAACTCGGCACCGTTTTCCTGCAGAAATGTGCGCCATTCGGCCTTCATCGTGCACTCCCGGTGAACTGTTCAGGGGCCGTCAGTCTAGCCAAAAGCGGCCGCGCTTTCAGCCGTGCCGTTCGCGGGGACATGGCCCCTTGGCAAAGCCCGGGTCGAGGTGTATAAACCGGTGAGGCAAAGAAAAAACGGAACATGCCGACCACCACCCAAAGACCGCGGTTTCTGAACCTGCTGCAGATCCGGATGCCCATCGGCGCCGTGACCTCGATCGCGCACCGCGTCTCCGGCGTGCTCTTGTTCCTGGCCATTCCCCTGGGCGCCTTCCTGTTCGAGCTGTCGCTGAAAAGCGAGGCCGGATTCGAGCGGGCCGCGACCCTGTTGCAGAGTCCGCCGCTGCGGCTGTTCGGCCTGCTGCTGGCCTGGGCCCTGATGCACCACCTGCTCGCCGGCCTTCGCTTCCTGATGCTCGATCTCGGGGTGGGGCTGGACAGGCCACAGGCCCGGCGTTCGGCCTGGCTTGCGACGCTGCTGGCACCGATCGCCGCCCTGGCGCTGTTGTGGAGGTTCTGGTGAGCCGCCGGGCGCATGGTCTGCGCGCCTGGCTGCTGCAACGCTTCACGGCCGTTTACCTGGCCGGATTCATCCTGTTCGTGCTGGCGCGTGCCTGGCAGGCACCCATGGCCACTCATGGTGAATGGAAGGCCTGGGTCGCCGATCCGCTGGTCAATCTCTCCATCGGCCTGTTCGTGCTTGCGCTGCTGCTGCACGCCTGGGTGGGCATCCGCGACGTGATCATGGACTATGTGCGCCATACCGGGCTGCGCGTCAGCCTGCTGGCCCTGGTGGCCCTGACCCTCGCCGGCAGCGGACTGTGGCTGCTGCGGGTACTGTTCGTGCTGGCCTACTGAAGGGACTGCCTTCGCCGACGTCATGGACATTCCGAGACGAAAGTTCGATACCCTCATCATCGGCGCCGGCGGCGGCGGCTTGCGTGCCGCGCTCCAGCTTTCGCGCGCCGAGGCTCACGTGGCCGTGGTGTCCAAGGTGTTCCCGACCCGCTCCCACACGGTTGCCGCGCAGGGCGGCGTGAACGCGGCGCTGGCCAATGTACTGCCCGACAACTGGCACTGGCACATGTTCGACACCGTCAAGGGCAGCGATTATCTCGGCGACCAGGATGCCATCGAATACATGTGCCGTGCCGCCCCGCGCGTGGTCTACGAGCTGGAGCACATGGGGGTGCCCTTCTCGCGGCTGGACAACGGGCGCATCTACCAGCGGGCCTTCGGTGGCCAGAGCCGGGATTTCGGCGGCGAGCAGGCGGCGCGCACCTGTGCCGCCGCCGACCGCACGGGACATGCCATTCTGCATTCCCTGTATCAGCAGAACATCCGCGCCCGTACCCACTTCTTCGACGAATACTTCGCCGTCGACCTCATCCGCGATGACGAGGGTGTGGTGCTGGGCGCCGTGGCGCTGGAGATCGCCACCGGCGAACCCATCGTCATCGAGGCCAAGACCACCCTGCTGGCCACCGGCGGGGCAGGGCAGTTGTTCCGAACCAACACCAATGCCCTGATCAACACCGGCGACGGCATGGCCATGGCGCTGCGCGCCGGCATTCCGCTGCAGGACATGGAGTTTTTCCAGTTCCATCCCACCGGCATCGCCGGCAAGGGCATGCTCATCACCGAGGGCGCGCGCGGGGAGGGTGGTTATCTCATCAACAGCGAGGGCGAACGCTTCATGGAACGCTACGCCCCCAAGGCCAAGGACCTCGCCAGCCGCGACGTGGTCAGCCGCGCCATCGCCATAGAGGTGCGCGAGGGCCGCGGCTGCGGGCCCAACAGGGACCACGTGCTGCTCAAGCTCGACCATCTGGGCGTGGACATCGTCGCCAGGCGCCTGCCGGGTATCCGCGACACCGTGCGCACCTTCCTGCACATCGACCCGGCGGAAACGCCCATCCCGGTCTATCCCACCGCCCACTACACCATGGGCGGCATCCCCACCGACCGCTTCGGGCAGGTGGTGGTGCCCGAACACAACGGGCCGGAGGAGCCGGTGGTCGGCCTGTACGCGGCCGGCGAGTGCGCCTGTGTCTCGGTGCACGGCGCCAACCGGCTGGGTGGCAACTCGCTGCTGGACATACTGGTATTTGGCCGCGCGGCGGCCAACCACATCATCGAGTTCCTGCGCGAGAACCGCTATCACCGGCCGCTGGACGAAACCAGCATCGAACGGGCGCTGGCCCGGTTGGTACGCTGGGATCAGCCCGGGCGGGGCGAAACGGTCGATGGCCTGCGCCAGGAGCTGCAAAAGGTGATGGAAGAGGACTGCGGCGTGTTTCGCAACGAGGAGACCCTGCGTCAGGGTACGCAACGGGTGGCCGCCATCGCCGAGCGCCTGCAGGACGCCGGCATCCGCGATCACAGCAAGGTGTTCAACACCGCCCGGATCGAGGCACTGGAGCTGGAGAATCTGGTCGAGGTCGCGCTGGCCACGGTGCACTCTGCCCTGGAACGCAAGGAGAGCCGGGGCGCCCATTCACGGGTGGACTTCCCGGACCGGGACGACATCCACTGGATGCGTCACACCCTGTTCTATCGCGACGGCCGCCGGCTGGACTACAAGCCGGTGCGCATCAAGCCCATTACCGTGGAGCCGTTCCCGCCGAAGGAGAGGGTGTATTGAAATGAGGGATACAAGATACAGGATGCAAGATACAAGTAACGAGGTGCGTGGCTTCTTCCGGCCTGGGCATGACATGCCCGGCAGCAGGATGCGCTTGCCACGGTGTTCAGGACTTGTATCTTGTATCTTGCCACTTGTATCTGACCATCCATGAAATTTTCGATCTACAGATACAATCCCGACGTCGACGCCGAGCCGCGGATGCAGGACTATGAGCTGCCGGCGTCGGCCATTGAACCGGGCATGATGCTGCTCGATGCGCTGCTGGCGCTGAAGGCCATGGACGAGTCACTGAGCTTCCGTCGTTCCTGCCAGGAAGGTGTCTGCGGCTCGGATGCCATGAACATCAACGGCCGCAACGGTCTGGCCTGCGTGACGGCGCTCAATACGCTCGCCGAGCCCGTGACCCTGCGGCCGCTGCCGGGCATGCCGGTGATCCGCGACCTGATCGTGGACATGGAACCCTTCTATCGCCAGTACCGGGAGGCCCGCCCCTACCTGATCAACAACGATCCGGAGCCCGAGGTGGAACGCCTGCAGAGCCCCGAGGACCGCGAAAGGCTCGACGGGCTGTACGAGTGCATTCTCTGCGCCTGCTGCTCCACCTCCTGTCCTTCGTTCTGGTGGAACCCGGATCGCTTCCTCGGCCCAGCGGCCCTGCTGCAGGCCTGGCGTTTCCTTGCCGACAGTCGCGACCAGGCCACGGACGAACGACTGGATGATCTCGAGGGGCCGTTCAAGCTGTTCCGCTGTCACACCATCATGAACTGCGTGGAGGTCTGCCCCAAGGGTCTGAATCCGACCCGGGCGATCGGGCACATCAAGGAGCTGATGCTCAAGCGTTCCCTGTGACCGGCATGGCATCCACCACAGCGAACCGCCATGGTCGCCTGTACTGGCAGTGTCGGCGCGGCATGCGCGAACTCGACCTGCTGCTGGGCGCCTACCTGGAAAGGCGTTATGATCAGGCACCGGCTGCCGAACGGCAGGCCTTCGAGCGCCTGCTGTCCTATCCCGACCAGGTCCTGTTCGAGGTCCTGCTCGGTCGCCAGACACTCAGCGAGAAGGAACTTGCCGATGTCATCGAACGAATCCGCGCCCCCGCTGATCCTTGAAGTCCGCCGTTCGCGGTGGTTGATCGCCCTGTATGCGCTGTCCTGGCTGGCCGTGCTGCTGGCACTGGTGCTCGGCCGGCCCCCGGTCTGGCTTCTGGTAGTCGCGTTGGCAGTGCTGGTCGATGCCGTGCTGCGCCAGTGGCACAGCTTGGATCCCACCCCGTTGCGCATCGACGGGCGAGGGCGCCTGCACCTGGAGGGACTGTCGGGCCGGGTGCAGACGGGTCGCGGTCTGTCCCATCCCTGGCTGCTGGTCCTGGTCTGGCGCCCCGACGGCAGGCGCCGCAACCGTCGCCGGGTGCTGACGCCCGACAGCCTGGCCGGGGACGGTTTCCGCCGGCTGCGGCGCCATCTCGACGACCTGTCCGCACACACCTGATTTGCAGCCAGGCTCAAGGCACGGCGCCTGAACGCGGAGATCATTGCCATCGCCATCTGCCATGTCGCCCGCATGCAGCGCACGCGGAACCCGGTCACGGCGTCGATCGCTACCATTCGCCTCCCGGCTGCTCTACCATGCCCCGAACGCCACCGGCAGCGGGCGGGGCGTGCGGACGATCACGCATGGCAATCGAAATCGAGCGCAAGTTTCTGGTACGCGACGATGGCTGGCGAACAGGTGCGGACGCCGGCACCCGCTATCGCCAGGGGTATCTCACCGGCATGCCGGGCGAGTCGGGGCTGCGCAGCTCGGTGCGGGTGCGGATCGCGGGTGATCGTGCGGAACTCAACATCAAGAGCGCCGAGCTGGGCATCCGCAGGCTGGAATACCAGTACGAGATCCCGGTCGCCGATGCCGAGGAAATGCTGGACCGGCTGTGCATCGGCCATACCGTGGAGAAGGTGCGTCATCATGTCCGCATCGGGCGGCACCTGTGGGAAATCGACGTCTTCGGCGGCGACAATGCCGGGTTGGTGGTCGCCGAGATCGAACTGGCGCGCGAGGACGAGCCCTTCGAGCGGCCGGACTGGCTGGGCGAGGAGGTCTCCGACGACCCGCGCTACTACAATGTGTACCTGGCCGCACATCCCTACCGGACCTGGCAATGAAGACAGGCCTGGACAGATTCGGCCTGGCGGGGGTGCTGCTCTGTGTTGCTCTGCTGCTCTGGGGATGCACACAGCCACCCGATCCCGCTGTGATCCGGTTTGGCCTGGCCAGCGCGCCGACCACGCTCGATCCCCGTCATGCCACCGATGCCGCCTCGGCGCGTGTCAATCGCCTGCTGTACGCGCGGCTGGTCGATTTCGACGAGCGCATGCGGCCCGTACCCGCCCTCGCGCACTGGGTCCGGGAAACGCCCACCCGCTACCGCTTCGTGCTCCGTGCCGACCGGCGTCCCTTCAGCGACGGTCGGCGCCTGACCGCCGCGGACGTCGCCGCGACCTACCGCTACGTGCTGGATCCGGCGAACGGATCGCCCCACCGCGGCAGCCTGGCACTGATCGAGCGCATCGAGGTGCTGGACGAGGACAGCCTGCGCTTTCATCTCAACCGCGCCGATCCGCTCTTTCCCGGCTACCTGGTGATCGGCATCGTGCCGGCGGATGCAACCGGCGACCTGGCCCGCCGGCCACAGGGTTCCGGACCCTTCGAGCTGGTCGCCTGGCCCGACGCCGGGCGCCTGCGGCTGCGCCGGCGGGACGACGGTCAGCAGGTGGAACTGATCGAGGTGAAGAACGCCACCGTGCGCGCCCTCAAGCTGCGCCGCGGCGAGATCGACCTGCTGCAGAACGATCTCGACAGTGAACTGATCGCCTGGCTGGAGCGGCAGCCGGGGATCCGGGTGGAACGCAGCCGCGGCAGCAATTTCGCCTATCTGGGATTCAACCTCGAAGATCCCGTCACCGGCCAGCTGAAGGTACGCCAGGCCATCGCCCGGGCCATCGACCGGGAGGCCATCATCCGTTACCTGCTGGCGGGCGCGGCGCGCCCGGCCGGTGGCCTGCTGCCGCCGGATCACTGGGCCGGCAACCCGGAACTGACCGGCATCGAGCACGATCCGGCCGCGGCCCGGGCGCTGCTCGCCGAACTGGGTCATGGTCCGGAACAGCCGTTGCCGCTGGTCTACAAGACCTCCAGCGATCCCTTTCGCATCCGCATTGCCACCGTGCTGCAGGAACAGCTAAGCCGGGTCGGCTTTTCGGTCGCCCTGCGCAGCTACGACTGGGGCACCTTCTACGGCGACATCAAGGCCGGGCGCTTCCAGATGTACAGCCTGGCCTGGGTGGGGATCAAGACCCCGGACATCTTCCGCTACGTGTTCCACAGCACATCGATACCGCCCGCGGGCGCCAATCGCGGCCGCTACCGCGACCCGGTCACGGATGCCCTGATCGAGGCCGCGGAACGGGCAGGGGATCTGGACAGCCAGGCGGTGCTGTACCGGAAACTGCAGGCGCGGCTGCTGCAGACCCTGCCTTACGTGCCGCTGTGGTACGAGGACAACGTGCTCGCTGCGCGCGAGGACATCGCCGGCTACCGGCTGGCACTCGACGGAAATCATGACGGACTCATCGACATCCACCGGCGCTGAACGGCGCATCCTGGTCAGCATTCCCGAGCAGCGGCTGGCGCTGGTGGCCGGCGGGACCCTGATCGCCGAGTACCCGGTCTCCACCGCGCGCAACGGGCCCGGCGAAAGCATCGGGAGCGAGTGCACGCCGACCGGCTGGCACCGCATCCGCGCCCGCATCGGCGCCGGCTGCCCGCCCGGGACCGTGTTCGTGGGTCGCCGACCCACCGGCGAGATCTACAGCCCGGCGCTCGCGGCACGCGAGCCGGACCGGGACTGGATACTGACCCGCATCCTGTGGCTGTGCGGCATGGAACCCGGACGCAACCGGCTGGGGGATGTCGACAGCCAGCGCCGCTACATCTACATCCACGGCTGTCCGGACGAACTGCCGATGGGTATCCCCTTGTCCCACGGCTGCGTGCGCATGCGCAACACCGATGTCATGGCGCTGTTCGACGCAGTCGGTGTCGGCACCCGGGTGCTGATCGAGAACCGGCCGCTGCAGGCACTGCTCGCGGTCTCCTAGCCCGCATATTGCCGGGCAAAGTCGATCCGCAGGATTTCCGGAGGTTTTGGCGTATCATGGGGTGCCCAGGTACCCGCACCTTGCCTCACAGGGACTCGATGCCAGCACTGCTCCTCCGCCGCCTGCTTGCGACCGCCTTCGTGGTACTGGGCGTCGCGCTGCTGGTGTTCCTGCTCATTCACCTGATACCCGGCGACCCGGTCGACGTGATGCTGGGCGAGTCGGCCTCGGCGGCCGACCGCGAGGCCCTGCGCCAGAACCTCGGCCTCGACCGCCCGCTGGGCGCGCAGTTGCTGGCCTGGTTCGAGGGCCTGGCCCGGCTCGATCTCGGACTGTCGCTGCACGAGCGGCAGCCGGTCACGCGCCTGATCGCCGAGCGCCTGCCCGCCACCCTGGAGCTGGCTGCCGCGGGCCTGGGCGTGACCCTGCTGCTGGCGCTGCCACTGGGCCTGCTGGCCGCGGCACGGCGCAACACGCCCTGGGACCGCGGCGCCATGGTCTTCTCCCTGCTCGGCGTGTCCATTCCCAACTTCTGGCTGGGGCCGCTGCTGATCCTGGTGTTCTCGCTCTGGCTCGGCTGGTTTCCGGTGAGCGGGCGGGAAGCGCCCGCCTCGGTGGTGCTGCCGGCGCTGACTCTTGGCCTGTCGCTGGCCGCCATCCTCTCGCGCATGGTGCGCAGCAGCCTGCTCGAGGTGCTGGGCGAGGACTACATCCGCACCGCGCGCGCCAAGGGCCTGGACGCGCGACGTGTCCTGCTGGGCCACGCGCTGCCCAACGCGCTGCTGCCGGTAATCACGGTCATCGGCCTGCAGCTCGGTGCCCTGCTGGCCGGTGCCGTGATCACCGAAACCATCTTCTCCTGGCCCGGCATCGGCCTGCTCACCATCGAGGCCATCCAGACCCGCGATTACCCGCTGGTGCAGGGCTGCGTGCTCTTCATCGCCCTCGCCTATGTTTTGATCAACATGTTCACCGACCTGCTCTACGGGTTCATCGATCCCCGCATCCGGCTGGGAGCGGCCCGATGAGACGCCTCGATCCCGCGCTGCTGATCCTCGCCCTGTGGGCCGCGGCCGCGGTGGCCGGTCCCTGGCTGCCGCTGAACCCGGACCAGATCCGGCTGGAGCGCATCCTGGCCACGCCCTGGGAGGCGGGCGGGCTGGGCTACGACGATCTCGGCCGGCCGCTGTTCGACCGCATGCTGGCGGGCGCCCGGACCTCGTTCTGGGTCGCGCTCTGGGTGGTGGCCGTGTCGGCCATTGCCGGCACCCTGATCGGCGGTCTGGGCGGCTATCTGGGCGGCTGGCTCGACCGCACGCTGGTGCACCTGATCGACCTGTTCCTGGCCTTTCCGGGCATCCTGCTGGCGATCGCGATGGCGGCCATTCTTGGCCCCGGCATCGGCAACGTGGTGATTGCGCTCAGCCTGGTCGGCTGGGTGGGCTACGCACGCCTGACCCGTGCCCAGGTGCTGGCGCTGAAACACCGGGAACACGTGCAGGCCGCCGAGGCGCTGGGCGCGCGGCACCGGCGCATCCTGCTGCGACACCTCATACCGCTGGCCGCGGCGCCGCTGATCGTGGAGGCGACCTTCGGCGTGGCCTCGGTGGTGATCGCCGAGGCCAGCCTGTCCTTTCTCGGGCTGGGCGTGCAACCGCCCGCCGCCTCCTGGGGCAGCATGATCCGCGACGGTACCCGCTACCTGCTGGTGGCGCCGCACATGGTCCTCGTGCCGGGGCTGGCCATGGTGCTGGTGGTGCTGGCAGTCAATTTGCTGGGCGACCGCCTGCGCGATCGTCTCGACGTGCGCAGTGACATCCGAAGCGGGAGGGCGACGGCATGACACTGGGGCCGGTGATGGTGGACCTGCAGGGCAAGGCGCTCACCGAGAGCGAACGCCGCCGGCTGCTACGGCCGGAGGTCGGTGGCGTGCTGCTGTTTACCCGCAACTACGAATCTCCGGAACAGATCCGCGCACTGGTGAGCGAGATCCACGCCCTGCGTGATCCGCACCTGCTGGTGGCCGTCGATCACGAGGGCGGGCGGGTGCAGCGCTTCCGCGACGGCTTCACCCGTCTGCCGCCGGTGGCGGAACTGGGCCTGGTACACGACCGCGATCCCCGCGAGGCAGAGACGCTGGCCGAACTGAGTGGCTGGCTGATGGCGATCGAGCTGCGCGCCGTGGGCGTGGATCTGTCCTTTGCGCCGGTACTGGACATCGGGCGGGACCTCTGCCCGGTGATCGGCGACCGGGCCTTCCATCGCAACCCCGAGGTCATCGCCCGCCTGGCCGGCGCCTACCAGCGCGGCATGAAGCGGGCCGGCATGGCCGCGGTCGGCAAGCACTTCCCCGGTCACGGCGGCGTGTACGAGGACTCGCATGTGGCCTTGCCGCACGACACCCGCAGCCTCGCCGACCTGCAACTGGAAGACCTGGTGCCCTTCGAGCGCCTGATTCACCAGGGGCTGCCCGGCATGATGATCGCGCATGTACGCTACAGCGCCATCGACGATCGTCTCGCGGGTTTTTCACCCTTCTGGCTGCGCGACTGCCTGCGCGGCGAGCTGGGCTTCCAGGGCGCCATCTTCTCCGACGACCTGAGCATGGTTGCCGCCGAGGCCGCCGGTGAGGTGCCCGACCGTGCCCATGCCGCGCTGAAGGCGGGCTGTGATATGGTACTGGTCTGCAATGCACCGGACGATGCCGATGCCGCCGTCGACCGGCTGCGTGGCCACGCCGATCCCGCCGCGCAACTGCGCCTGACACGGCTGCACGGGCGGCAACCGGCGCCCGACTGGGAAGCGCTGCACCGTGACCCGGCCTGGATCGAGGCGCGCGATCGGGTGCGCGGCTATGACCAGGAACCCCTGCTCGACATGGACATGTAGGAAGGCCTGATCACCATGGACCCCAACGCACTGCTCGAACCGCTGCGGAGCTGGCTGGGTGACAACACCTGGATCGCCCAGATCTTCGTGGTCATCTTCGCGGCCCTGCTGGTCAGCTACATCGCGCGCCGCCTGCTCAAGCGTCTGCACGCTCGCCTGCAGGTCACCCGTACCCCCTGGGACGATGCACTGATCGATGCCATGCGCCGGCCGCTGACCGTGCTGATCTGGGTGGTGGGCATCGCCTTCGCCGGCGAGATCGTTCTCCGGGAAACCGGCACGACCCTGTTCGAGGCCGTGGACCCGGTCCGGGATGTTGCCATCATCGGCATCCTGGCCTGGTTCCTGATCCGCCTGACCACCAACGTTCAGAACAACCTGATCGAGCGTCACCAGCGCGAGGACATCCACTACGACCGTACCACCATCGAGGCCATCGGTCGGCTGTTGCGGGCCTCCATCGTCATCACTGCGGTTCTGGTTGCGCTGCAGACACTGGGTTTCAGCATTTCCGGCGTGCTCGCCTTCGGCGGTATCGGCGGTATCGCCGTCGGCTTTGCGGCCAAGGATCTGCTGGCCAATTTCTTTGGCGGCCTGATGGTCTACCTCGACCGGCCCTTCGCGGTGGGCGACTGGATCCGTTCCCCCGACCGCGACATCGAGGGCACGGTGGAGCAGATCGGCTGGCGCCTGACGCGCATCCGCACCTTCGACAAGCGCCCCATCTATGTACCCAACTCGGTCTTCACCAGCATCGCAGTGGAGAACCCGCAGCGCATGACGCATCGACGCATCTACGAGACCATCGGCATCCGCTACGAGGACATCGACAAGATGGACGCCATCACCCGCGAGGTACGGGAGATGCTGGTCGCGCACCCGGCCATCGACGAATCGCAGACGCTGATGGTCCACTTCAATGCCTTCAACGCCTCGTCCATCGACTTCTTCGTCTACACCTTCACCCATACCACGGTGTGGACGGAGTTCCACCGCATCAAGCAGGAAATCCTGCTGAAGATCGCGGACATCATCGCGGCACACGGCGCCGAGATCGCCTACCCGACCCGCACCCTGCATATGGCCGACGGGTTGCCCTCACCTGAACCGGCACCGGCCACGGGCTGAGCTGGCATGGGACGCAAGCCCCGCATCGGGCTGGCACTGGGCGGCGGCGCGGCACGCGGCTGGGCCCACATCGGCGTACTGCGCTATCTCGAATCGGTCGGTATCCGCCCCGAGGTGGTCTGCGGCACTTCCATCGGCGCCATCGTCGGCGGTGCCGAGGTCAGTGGCCGGCTGGGCCAACTTGAAGACTGGGTGCGCACGCTGGAATGGCGTGACATCGTCGCTTTCCTGGATGTCAGCTTCAATGGCGGGCTTATCGAGGGTGGCAAGCTGATCGAATTTTTCGCGCAGTATTTCCAGGACTGCCCCATAGAGTCACTCGACCGTCCTTATGGCGCTGTCGCCACCGACCTGTTCAGCGGTCAGGAGGTCTGGCTGAACGAGGGTTCCCTGTACAGTGCCATCCGTGCGTCCATCGCACTTCCCGGCCTGTTCACGCCGGTTCGCCAGGACGAGCGCTGGCTGGTCGATGGCGGACTGGCCAATCCGGTGCCCGTGTCCCTGTGCCGCGCCCTGGGTGCCGACCGCATCATCGCCGTCGATCTCAATGCCGACCTGCTCACCCGAACCCGCCATCGCCTGCGGCCTCCGACACGTTCTTCCGGCAGGGAAACGGCGGAGGAGAAGGCGCTGGGCGAGCTGCTGCGCAAACGGGACTGGCGCGGTCTGTTCTCTGCCGTGATCGCCGAGCCGGCAGGACAGTGGCGGAATCAGCTTTTCGGCAACGGCAACGGCGCGCCCTCGCTGATCGATGTGGTCGCCCAGAGCGTGTACATCATGCAGGTGCGCCTGACCCGGGCGCGCATGGCGGGTGATCCGCCAGACGTCCTGCTCACGCCACGGCTGGCCCACATCCGCCTGATGGAGTTCCACCGCGCCAGCGAGGCGATCGACGAAGGCTGGCGGGCCGCCGAGCGTGCGGCCGAATCGCTGACCGACTTGCTGGAGTACTGACACCGTGGCAGAGAAGCTCATCATCGTGCTGGCCAACAGCGATCCCGCCTATCCGCTGGAAGTGATTCCGCCGCTGGTGCAGGCCAATGTCGCCTCGGCCATGTCCTATGAGGTGGAGGTGATACTGAGCGGCCGCTGTGCGTGTCTGGCCACTGCCGATGTCGCCGCCCGGCTGAGTCTGGACAGCGACCCGCCGCGCACGGCACTGGACCTGATCCGGGAGGCCGTGGACAATGGCGCCCGGTTCAAGCTGTGCGCCCCGCTGGGCAAGGCGCCCGAGGGCGAGCTGATCGCCGAGATTGGCGAAACCATCGGTGCGGTCTATGTCATCAGCGAGGCCATGAACGAGGATACCGTCGTTTTTACCTACTGACCCAAGCCAGGAACACTATCGCATGCCCATAGACGCCCGAACCGCGGCAAGGGTGCTCGCCGAATCCGATCAGCTCGTCTCCCCGGAACAGGTACAGGCGACGCTGGAGACCATGGCGGCTGGCATCAGCGACCGTCTGAGCGACAGCGATCCTCTGGTGCTGTCGGTGATGACCGGCGGCCTGATCTTCACTGGCCAGTTGCTGCCCTTGCTGGACTTCCCGTTGCAGCTCGACTACATCCATGCCAGCCGCTATCGGGGCGAAACCCGGGGGGGTGACACACTACACTGGATTGCACGCCCCACGCTGCCGGTCGAGGGCCGCAATGTGCTGGTGCTGGACGACATCCTGGATGAGGGCCTGACCCTGGCTGCCATCGTCGACTGGCTGAGGCAGGCCGGGGCGCGTTCGGTGACCACGGCCGTGCTGGTGCGCAAGCTGCATGACCGTTGCATTGAGGAGATCGAGGCGGATTTCGTCGGGCTGGAACTGGAGGATCGCTACCTGTTCGGCTGCGGCATGGACTATCACAACTATCATCGCAACCTGCCCGGCATTCATGCCGTCGGCGAATCAACCTAGAGACTCCACATGGCAGAACTCGCAATCATTGGCGGCACCGGACTGACCCAGCTCAAGAATCTGGAGATCGAGCGCCGCGAAGTCCTGCAAACGCCCTACGGAGAACCGTCCAGTCCACTGACCCATGGCCGCATCTGCGGTGTGCAGGCGGTGTTCCTGCCCCGGCATGGCACCGCCCACACCATTCCGCCCCACCTGGTCAACTACCGCGCCAATCTCTGGGCCCTGCAGTACATTGGCGTGAAGAAGGTGATCGCGGTCGCCGCAGTGGGCGGGATCCGTTCCGACATGGCGCCCGGCGTGCTGGCCTTTCCGGACCAGATCATCGACTACACCTACGGCCGGGAACACACCTTCTTCGGTGAAGGCAGGTCCGGCGTTACCCACATCGATTTCACCGAGCCCTACTGCGAGGCACTCCGGTCCGTGCTGATCGAGGGTGCTGCCAGAGCCGGCATCGAGGCGGTGGACAACGGCACCTATGGCGCCACCCAGGGGCCGCGGCTGGAAACCGCGGCCGAGGTCAACCGGCTGGAACGCGACGGCTGCAGCATGGTCGGCATGACCGGCATGCCGGAAAGCGCGCTGGCGCGCGAACTGGACCTGTGCTATGCCACCTGCGCCGTGGTGGCCAACCGGGCGGCCGGACGTGGTGACGAGGCCCTCAGCATGGAGGCCATCGAGCGCAATCTCAGGGAAGGCATGGCGCGGGTGCGCAAGCTGCTGGAAACCGTGATCCCCATGCTCTGAACGGGAGGAACGACCATGTTGAAACCCGGTGATCGCGCCCCCGGCTTCGGACTGCCCGAAAGCGACGGCGAACGGGTCCATCTGTCCGAATTCCGCGACGAGAAGAACGTCGTGCTCTACTTCTATCCGAAGGACGACACCCCCGGCTGCACGGTGGAGGCACAGGACTTTACCCGTCTGCTGCCCGAGTTCGAGGCCCTGCACACGGTGGTGCTGGGCGTGAGCCGTGACGACACCGCCAGCCACTGTGCCTTCCGTGACAAGTTCGGCCTGCGGGTGCCCCTGCTGGCGGACGTCGACGGCCAGGTCTGCGAACAGTACGGTGTCTGGCAGGAGAAGGCGCGCAACGGCGAGAAACACATGGGCATCGTGCGCTCGACCTTTCTTATCGACCGCAACGGCATCATCCGCGAGGCGCTCTATGGGGTCAGCGCGGAAGGCCATGCCGCAGACATGCTGGAGCGAGTGAGGAGACTGGAGGAGGACGGCTGAGATCCGGCAAGCGCGCCGGCCTGATATCAGTCGCTTTCCACTGGCGTGACCCGCACCAGGATCCCCAGCCGGGGATGATCCAGATAGTGCAGCTCGCCGCTGCGCATGCGCCGCGACTGCCGTAGCGCGACCCGCAGGGGTTCGAAGCCTTCGCCCGGCCCCAGTTCCGGGTCGGCATAGCGCAGGTCGGCCTGCAGGTGCAGGTAACGGCCGCGATACAGGCGCAGGGTGCCTTCCAGCACCGAATGTCCCTCCATGTCCGTTGCGCCCGCGGCCACGCGGATCGACACTGCGTCGTTGCGGTCCCAGCCCGGCTGCCGCCACACCTGGTACCAGAGCGCCTGGTAGAGATCGGAACGGTCGATGGCCGCGTAGAGGTTGCCGAGTTCCCAGTCCTTCGCCGGCACTGGCCGCAGCGTGCCCAGCTCGCCGACGGGCACGGCGCTGTCGAGGGCGTCAGGCGGGGGTGCCGGACGCCAGAGTTCCTCGCCATCGTCGGGCAGCCGCGAGGCGAACACCATCAGCTCGACCTGGTACCAGGTCTCCTCGGGCGCCGCCCGGAGGGGCAGGGCGAGGCACAGCAGAAGCAGCGGAATGTATCGGTACATGTCGAGAGCTTGCCGCATCGTGTTCATCCCCGCAATGCCGCCAGCAACGCGCGCACGGCCTCGACCCGCGCCAGCGGGTCCGGCAGCTCGTCCAGAATGCGCAGCCGGTCGCCGTCCAGCCGGTAGCGCGCCGGTTCGGACTGGATCAGCGCCACCAGCCGGGCGGGATCGACCGCCGTCTCGGCGCGGAACTGGACCCGGCCGCCGCGCGTGCCGAAGTCGATCTTGGCGATGCCCAGCGGCAATGCCATGAGCTTGAGCTCGGTCAGCGTGAACAGGTTCTTCACCGGCTCTGGCAGCAGTCCGAAACGGTCGATCATCTCCACCTGCAGATCGCGCAGGGCCTCGGCATCCGGGGCGCTGGCAATGCGCTTGTAGAGAATCAGCCGGCCATGCACATCCGGCAGATAGTCCTCGGGAATCAACGCCGGCAGCCCCAGCTCGATCTCCGCACCGTGATCCAGCGGCCGGTCGAGCTGCGGCTGCTCCCCGGCCTTCAGCGAGCGCACGGCGCGTTCCAGCAGCTCGGCATACAGGGTGAAGCCGACCTCCTGGATCTGGCCGCTCTGCTCGTCACCGAGCAGCTCGCCGGCACCACGGATCTCCAGGTCATGGGTGGCCAGCGAGAAGCCGGCACCCAGATCCTCCAGCGACTCGATGGCCTCCAGGCGCTTGATGGCATCGGGGGTCATGGCCTGTCGGGGCGGGGTGATCAGATAGGCGTAGGCACGATGGTGCGAGCGCCCCACCCGGCCGCGCAACTGGTGGAGCTGCGCCAGACCCAGCTTGTCGGCGCGGTTGATGATGATGGTGTTGGCGGTGGGGACGTCGATACCGCTTTCGATGATGGTGGTGCACACCAGCAGGTTGGAGCGGCGATGATAGAAGTCCAGCATCACCTGTTCCAGCTCGCGCTCGCGCATCTGGCCGTGGCCGATGCTGACCGTGGCCTCCGGCACCAGCTCGGCCAGCTCACGCGCCATGCGCTCGATGCTTTCCACCTCGTTGTGCAGGAAATACACCTGGCCACCGCGGCGAATCTCGCGCAGGCAGGCCTCGCGCACGGTGGGCGCGTCCCATTCGCCGACGAAGGTCTTGATCGCAGTGCGCTCCGCCGGTGGCGTGGCGATGATGGACAGGTCGCGCAGCCCGGACAACGCCATGTTCAGGGTGCGCGGAATCGGCGTGGCCGTGAGGGTGAGCAGGTCCACCTCGGCACGCAGGGCCTTGAGCCGCTCCTTCTGGCGCACGCCGAAGCGGTGCTCCTCGTCGATCACCACCAGCCCCAGATTGGCGAAACGCACCTCGGGCTGCAGGATCTTGTGGGTCCCGATCAGAATATCGACCTTGCCCGCTGCCAGATCGGCCAGTACCGCCTGCTGCTGCCTGCCGGAACGGAAGCGGGACAACACCTCGATGCGGATGGGCCAGTCGGCCATGCGATCGCGGAAGTTCTCGTAGTGCTGCTGGGCAAGCAGGGTCGTGGGCACCAGCACCGCCACCTGGCGGCCGGCGGTCGCGGCCACGAAGGCCGCGCGCATGGCCACCTCGGTCTTGCCGAAACCGACATCGCCGCATACCACGCGGTCCATGGGTTGGGGTGCGGCCATGTCCGCCAGCACGGCCTCGATGGCCGACTGCTGGTCCGGGGTCTCCTCGAAGGGGAAGGCCGAGGCGAACTGGCGGTACTCCTCGGTATGTACCTCGAAGGCGTGGCCCTTGCGCGCGGCGCGCCGGGCATGGATGTCGAGCAGCTCCGCGGCCACGTCCCGCACCCGCTCGGCGGCCTTGCGCCGGGCCTTCTGCCACTGGTCGCTGCCCAGCCGGTGCAGCGGTGCCGCCTCGGGACTGGCCCCGGTATAGCGGCTGACCAGGTGCAGCGAGGACACCGGCACGTACAGCTTGTCGCCGCCGGCATATTCCAGGGTCAGGAATTCCTGCACCTGGCCACCGACCTCCAGCCGGTTGAGGCCCAGAAAGCGCCCGACCCCATGGTCCTCGTGCACCACCGGCGCGCCGATGGCGAGATCGTTGAGGTCTGCGACCACCCGTTCGGCGTCACGCCCCTTGCGCCGCCGCCGCGCCTGCTCCACCCGCCGGCCGAGCAACTGGGTCTCGGTCACCAGGGCGATGCCGGCGGCATCCAGCAGCAGGCCTTCCTCCAGCGGCGCCACCGTCAGTGCAGGGTGCGCATCCCCGCGCGCGAAGTCCTGCCAGCCCTCCACCAGCTGTGGCCGCAGTCCCTGGTCACGCAGCAGGTCCTGCAGGTACTCGCGCCGCCCCGCAGACTCGGCGGTAATCAGCACGCGGCCGGGGAAGCGGTCCAGAAAGCTCCGCAGGCGGTCGGCGGGCTCTGCGGCACGCGGCTTGATGGAAACATCGGGCAGGGCAGCGGTGGCAAAATTGATCTGTTCGGCAGCGGGGTTCGGGAACTCGAACCGTTGCAGGAGGATGCGCGGCCGGGCCGAGAGCGACGCGGTGACCTCCTGCGGCGCCAGATACAGCTCGTCCGGCGCCAGGATGGGGCGCTCGCTGTCATGCTGCCGCTGTTCGTGGCGGGCCTCGAGATCGCTGTGGAAGGCCTCCAGCGTCTCCAGGCTGCCGGGCAGGGCGATGAACAGCGTGTTGTCCGGCAGATAGTCGAACAGGCTGGCCATCTTGTCATGGAACAGCGGCAGATAGTACTCGATGCCCGCTGGCGCCAGCCCCTGGCTGACGTCGCGGTACAGGCCGCTGCGCCGGGGGTCGCCCTCGAAGCGGCGGCGCCAGGCCTGGCGGAAGTGCCGGATAGCCTGTTCCGTGAACGGGAACTCGCGTGCCGGCAACAGGCGCACGTTGTCGACCTTCTCGATCGAACGCTGGGTCTCGGGATCGAAAGTGCGCAGGGTCTCGATCTCGTCGTCGAACAGATCGATGCGGTAGGGCAGGGCACTGCCCATGGGGTAGACGTCCACCAGCGAGCCGCGCACCGCAAACTCGCCGTGTTCCATCACCTGGGCCACGCACTGGTAGCCGGCCTGCTCGAACCGGTTGCGCAGACTGTCGAGGTCGATCCGCTCGCCGGTAGAGAGCATCAGCCCGGTGGCCTGGACGTAGGCCGGCGGCGCCAGCCGCTGCAGCAGGGTCGGGGCCGCCATGACCACGAAGCCCCGCGCCAGCGAGGGCAGCCGATACAGGGTTTCGATCCGCTCCGAAATGATGTCCTGGTGTGGCGAAAAAGCGTCGTAGGGCAGGGTCTCCCAGTCGGGGAACCCCAGCAGCGGCAGCTCCGCCCCGGCGAACCAGGGTAACTGGGCACGCAGTCGATCCGCCTGGGCCGGATCCTCGGCCAGCACCACCACCGGGCCGGCATGGACCCGGGCTGCCTGCGCGATTGCCAGCGGCAGGGCGTCACCATACAACCGGCCCCAGGCGAGCTGGCAGGTGGCCCGGGGCAGCGGCGGACGGCGCGGATCGGCCGGTTCAAACGAGGCGGAAACGGAGGGGGCGGACTCGGTCATCGGGTTCGGTTCGGGGCAAAGGCCGTATTTTCCCACAGCGCGACCGCCCACGCACCCGCGTCCATGGTCCTGTTCGGAGTGGACTTCAGGGTTGAACGGGCTGGCCACGGAATCCACTGCATCCACGGAAAGGAAGACTGTGAAAGCGCATGTCACAGCAGGATCGGCGGCCGCCGCAGCCTGTCCCCTCACGCCTGACTCGCGACTTCCCCCGCATCCCTCAAACAGAAAGGCCCCGCCGAAGCGGGGCCTTTCTGGGTGGGAAGCACCCGCCTCAGATGAACAGGCACACGTCCGACTTCCTCGCCACCGGCAGAAAGTAGGTCGCGCCCACATAGTCCACGCCATCGATGAACTCGTCATGACTGAAGCCGAACACGTCCACCGTCATCTGGCAGGCATACATCTTCACCTCCGCCTCGATGCACAGGTCCCGCAGCTCCTCCACCGTCGCCACGCCCTTGTTCTTGAACGTCTTCTTCATCAGCGACGTGGCCACCTTCTCGAACCCCGGTATGCCCGCCATGATCAGGTTCGGCATCGGCCAGGAAATGTTCTGGAACCACTTGGGACCAAACGGCATCTTCATCGGCATCGCCGGGTTGCCCAGCGGGCTCACCTCGCAGGGAATCTCCTTCTTCAGCAGCAGCAACCCATAGAAGGTGAAGAAAACGCTCGTCTCCCACCCCAGCGCGGCCGCCGTCGAGGCCAGAATGAAGGGCGGATACGCCCAGTCCAGCGTGCCCTTGGTCGCAATGATCGACATCGCCGGAATCTGCGACTCCTCGATCGCCTCCAGCTTCGAAGGCAGCAGTTCGTCCAGCTTCTGGTTCAGCCACTGGTCCATCTGTTCGTTCGG
>NZ_JALTON010000049.1:0-51130 GCF_027000115.1 Thiohalobacter sp.
CGATTACATCGAGATGTTCTACAACCGCCGTCGCAAGCACGGCTACAATGACATGCTCTCGCCGGTGGAGTACGAGAAAAGATATTTTATGAAGCTCGAGAGTGTCTAGAGAACCCGGGGCGATTCACTCTTAAGTTGGAAGCAGAGTTAATTTCTGCATTCGGAATACGAAAGTACGGGGGCATGCTTACAAATAAAGTCCGACCTAACCCGAATAACATCAGCCGTAGAATAAAAGTAAATGTGCCAGAAGGATGTTATGAAAAGGCGCAGATGGGTCTAGAACTCGTTAAATCTGCTGTCATGGAGCTGGCAAAAGCCAATCCAGACGGCATAAAAAATTCCGATACAGCGAAATATTTGGGTCTGCAATCTGATTATGGTGGTGGGTCAAAGGATTACTTGAGCTACAGTATCCTCGGAATTTTAATGAAGGAAGGCAAAATTAAACGTAATGAGAAGAAAAAGCATGTGGCAGTATCAGAGTGAGCGCATAACAATGCACTTGAGCGGGGCGCCGCATAAAACGCGGCGCCCCTCAGCTTAATTGTTATCGGCCAGAGGTGAGTGCGGTGTAAGATGGCAATACGGGCAAATTTGGAGAGATCGATATGGCGAGAAAAGTTGAGGAGATAGAACGTGAAATACGCGCACTGAGTGATGACGAGCGAAATCATTTGCTAAGGGACTTGGTGGCGGATCTTGATGGGAATCCTGACCCCGAGGTAGAAAGAGCTTGGCTGGAAGAGGCTCGGCGCAGGCTTCGAGAGCTTCAGCAGGGAGATGTTGAAGCGCTGTCCGCTGAAGAAGTATTTAGAAGCGCGAGGGATCGCCTAAAAGATGGAAGTTGAGTTTCATCCCGAAGCAGCCGCTGAATTCACGGCAGCATCTGCTTACTATGAAGAGGAAGTCCCCGGCCTGGGGGGTGCATTTATCACCGAGTTAGAAAGGGTGGCGGAATTGATAAAGCAACACCCCTTCCTTGGAAGTCCAATAGACGAAATATTTCGTAGGGTGGTGTTGGTGCGTTTCCCATTTTCTGCCATCTACTGCCTTGAAGAAGAGACGTTATTGATAGTTGCTGTCGCCCACCAGCGGCGCAAGCCAGGATACTGGCGCGACAGAGTTGGCCGATAACAAACGCTTCCAGCCGACGCAAACAACGCGCGGCTGAAGCGGAACGTTAGCTGGTTGAAGCGCCGACCTGAAAACGACCGCTCTATTTCGACTCGCCATCAATAAACCCCACCCCCGCCCCAATCACCTCCGCATCGCGCAGAATCCGCCGATGCCCCAGCCCTTCGGTAATCATCAGTTCCGCGCGCGCCCAGTGGGCGGCCAGTGCCTCGGCGTCGGTGAGGGGTGCGTCGCGGTCGTCCCGGTCGTGGATGATGAGTGCCGGGCAGGCCCGGTCGCCGAGCATGCGGGCGACCTGGAGACGTTCGCGGAAGTCTTCGCCGAAGCGTTGGGCGATGCGGCGGGTCATGTCGGCCATCACGGCGGGCGGGATGGCCAACATGGCCTGGAAGCGTTCGAGCAGCAGGTCGGGGCCGGCGGGCGGGGCGACCAGGACGCAGCGTTGCAGCGCCAGCCCCTCGCCCAGCGCCTGGGCGGTGATCAGGGCGCCGAAGGAGTGGGCGATCAGGCCATGCAGGGGGCCTTCGCGGTCGGCCAGCGCACGCAGGGCGCGGGCACACTGGTAGAGGTCGGTGGCATTACCCGCTGAGCGGCCGTGGCCGGGCGCGTCGAGGCCGACCACGCGGAAGCCGCGCGCCAGTAGGGGGTCGATGAAAGCGCCGAGCTGGGTGGCGCGGCCGTTCCAGCCGTGCACCAGGGCGATGGTCGGGGCCTGTTCCGGACCCCACTGGTAGGCCGCGAGTTCCAGCCCGTCCACTTCGAGGATGCCTTCGCGGGCGCGTTCGCGAATGCGCGTCTCGCGCGGTGGTTCGGGGAAGCGGTGGGTGCGGAACCAGAGTTCGCTGGCGAGCCGGCCGAAGGGGCGGGGGGCGACCGGTCCCAGCCAGCGAAAGGCCAGCCGCAGCAGGCGCAGGCGTGCGGGCTGGCGGGGGCTGCTGCGATGTCGTTTGTTCATGTGCCTGAATTCATGTCCGAAATTCCGGGTCCTTGGCTTTTGCGCGGATGGGTTGGCCAGCGAAGCCACCACAGGTTTCCGATCATGCGAGGTGTTCTTCCTGTCCTTTCATTCTGGTGCTTCCGTGGCGCCCTTTTGTCCGGGTGAAACAGGCCGGTAAAGGGCGTGAAACCTTCGGCCGATACCCTGCTTAGGGCAAGGGATGTCCTGCAGGGCAGACAGGGTTGTCACCTCCAGGCCACAGGGGAGACACGCCATGAGCCCGAGCAAACGCCACATGACCAACGTATCACCGAACACGCCCGCCAAGAAGCATCGCGCGCGGGTTTCGCAAACCGCGCTGCGCCAGGCGCTGGCCCGCCGCCGGCTGGAAGAGCGGCGCGAGGCCGAGATGCTGCGCCAGCAGTGCTACGACGTCTTTTCCGACGAGGAGTAAGCCGTCGCGGGCGTGCCCGTCACGTATGGCGGCGTCAATCCGATGGGCACGTCGCTGCGCTCCTTTGCCCATCCTACGTTCTGCGGGTCTTTGCCACCGCCAGTCAGGTAGGATGGGCAAAGGCCCGAAGGGCCGGGCCCATCACAGCGGTGGTGTGAACCTGATGGGCACGTCGCTACAGCTTGCGGGTGTTTGCCAAGGCCAGCGGCTGCCGGCGGAGAAACCATGCCAGTGACAACGCCCGCGCGGCCATGAAGGTCATGAGCGCGGCCCACAGCCCGTGGTTGCCCCAGGGACTCAGCAGCGCCCAGGCGGGCAGGTAGATCAGGAACACGCTCACCAGCATGCCGTTGCGCAGGTCACGGCTGCGGGTGGCGCCAATGAATATCCCGTCCAGCCAGAAGGCCCACACCGACAGCAGCGGCGTGGCGATCACCCAGGGCAGGTATTCCAGCGCGGTTTCGCGCACGGCCTCGATGCCGGTGAGCAGGCGGATGAGTTCCGGGCCGAACAGGGCGTAGCCGAGCGAGAACACCAGTGCCGTGCCGGCGGACCATTGCAGGGTGGTGGCGAGGCTGCGCTGCAGGGCCTCGCGCCGTCCGGCGCCGATGGCCTTGCCGACCATGGCCTCGGCGGCATGGGCGAAGCCGTCCAGGCCATAGGCCATGAAGGTCTGGAACTGCAGCAGCACGGCGTTCGCGGCCAGGATCAGTTCGCCGAAGCGCGCGCCCTGGGCAGTGAAGAAGGCAAAGGCCGCGAGCAGGCCCACGGTGCGCAGAAACAGATCGCCGTTGACGGCGAGCAGCGCGCGGCAGGCGCGCAGGTTGCACAGCCGGGCCGGTTCCCAGTCGCCCGGCATCCGCCGCAGGCGCCGGCGCGCGAACATCACCGCCATGGTCAGGCCGACGTATTCCGCGAGCACCGAGGCCAGCGCCACGCCGTCGGCCGTCATCCCCAGGCCGTACACGAACAGCACGTCGAGCAGGGCGTTCAGACCGTTGATGGTGAGGGTAACGATCAGCGGCACGCGGCTGTCCTGCAGGCCGAGGAACCAGCCCCAGAACACATAGTTCGCCAGCGTCGCCGGCGCCGCCCAGAAGCGCACCTCGACATAGGCGCGCGCCTCGGCGTCGATGCCTGTCTCCGCGCCCATCAGCGCCAGCCCCGCCGCGGTCAGCCAGGGCTGCAACAGCAGCAGCAACGCCGCGAGCAGCGCAGCCAGGATCAGGCCGCGGCCCAGCACCTCGCGCAGCTCGCGGCCATCCTCCGCGCCGCAGGCGTGCGCCGCCAGCCCGGTGGTGCCCATGCGCAGGAAGCCGAAGGCCCAGAACAGGAAGTGGATGAGCACCGAGCCGATGGCCACGGCGCCCAGGTAGACCGGGTCCGGCAGGTGGCCGACGACGGCGGTATCCACCATGCCCAGCAGCGGCACCGAGAGGTTGGACAGGATGATGGGCCCGGCAAGCTGCCAGACGTGGCGGTGGGATCCATCCTGCGGGGCCGGTGAAGACATGGGCGCGCAGTGTGCCCGGTCGGGTGCGTTGTTACCAGTCGTTCGCGCGCGGCGGACGTGCCGCCGGCGCTGCCTGTTTCCGCCGTGGTGCAACATGCGGGCTGCGCCCGGTTTCGGGCGGCGCGGCGATTCCCGGCAGTCTGCGCAGGAAATCGCGGCCCGATCGCGGGTAATATCCGCGGTTTCGAATTCCCTGCGAAGCGGAGCTGAGGCATGGTGCAGAAACTGGTGGTGGCGATCGACGGCGTGTCCCAGCTCGAGTACGACCGTACCCGGCCGCTGGCGCCGCAGCAGCAGGCCGCGCTGGAGGCCATGGACCGCAGGATGGACGGCGGCATCCGCCTGGCCGGGCTGGAGGTGCCCGAGCCCGACCCGCTGCAGCGGGCGCGGTTCGTGGCCGAGCAACTGGTGGCGGCCATCGACACGGAACAGGAGGCGTTGGCCGCGGCCACCCTGGCCTGGCTGGCGAACCGCCTGCCGGAGTTGCGCCAGGTGGCGGTGCGGCACTCGGCCGCGGGCCGGGTCATCGACCTGGTGTTCGATCGCGATCACGTCCCGGAACAGACGGTGCAGTTTCACCGGCCCGGGGGTGATGCATGAGCCGCGAGGCGCTGGCGGTCTATCGCAACGGGGCCTGCGTGCATGCCTGCGACCGGCGCGAGGCACGGGCGCGCATGCAGTTCGCGTACGTGGCGAAGATGGACGGGATTCTGGACAAGGGCATCGAACTCGACGGCGAGTTCATCCGCCGGCCGGACGAGCAGCAGCGGCTGCGCTACATGATCGGCGAGGTGGTAGATGCGGTGCTGCGCAACGACACCCGCATGCTGGACATGCTCGGCCGCTGGCTGGTGCAGCGGGTACCGCGGCTGGATGCCATCCGCATCGAGGATGCCGGTGCCGAACTCGACGTACGCCTGTCCTTCAGCGACGAGGGATAGCCTGCCGCCGGCGCGGGCGTCGCAGGATGGGCAAAGGAGCGCAGCGACGTGCCCATCGCACGCTCACCAGCGGACGGATAGGCACGGCGCCATGGCCTCTTGCCCATCCACCCGCACCGCGGGCCTGCGCTGCGCCTACTTGCCTTCCTGCTTGCAGGTCCCGAAGCCAATCAGGGCATAGGCCGGGCAGAAGCCGACGATGGCGGTGATCAGCGGGATCAGGCCGATCCAGCCCCAGGGCGTCTTCGGACCCACGAACACCATGGCGATCAGCGCCACGCCCACGATGACCCGCAACAGGCGGTCGATACCTCCGACATTGCACTGCATGGTTCTGTCTCCTCTCGCTTGTGGATCGATATGCCGGCAGTGTGCGCCGGCTGTTCGATGGGGTCAGTGACCCGGTCACACAAGCCCGGCACCGGCCACGGCCTTCAACGCGGCGCGATCCAGCAGCTGTACCCGGCCGCGGCCGGCGGCAATCCAGCCGCGGTCGGCGAAGGCGCCGAGGTGGCGGGTCACCACTTCGCGGGCAGTGCCCAGCTCGGCGGCCAGCGCCTGGTGGGTCTGGTGCACGCAGCCGGCCTCGTCGGCGAGGCCGAGCAGGCAGCCGGCCAGGCGGCGGTCGATGTCGCCGAAGGCGATGGCCTCCATGCGTCGCAACACTTCTGCGAGCCGTTCCCCGAGACGATGAAAGACAAAGGTACGGAACCGAGCAGAGGCGCTCAGGGCGCGCTCGAACACCGGCTCGGGAATGGCGAAGGCGGTGACGTCCGTCTCGGCGAAGCCGGCGGCGGGATAACGCTCGTGGGCCAGCAGGCAGCTGGTGGTGAGCACGCAGGACTGGCCGGGACCCACGCGGTACAGCACCACCTCGCGCCCGGACTCGGTGAGGAGTTCCACCCGCACGCTGCCCTCGGCCACCAGCAGGTACCGGCTGCAGGCGGCGCCCGGCGCGAACACGGGCGTGCCGGCGGGCAACCGAACCACGGCCAGGCCGGCCGCCAGTGCTTCCAGCGCCGGGTCCTGCCGCGGGTCCAGTTCGGGAAAGGTTTGCAGCCAGCGCTCGGATGCCTTCATCATGCAGTCTCCGGACGGGGGAGGGCGTAATGACCATTGTACGCAGGAAGCGCTGGGCGGGGGTGTGGGCGCTGCCCTTCGACCAGGAAGGCAGCCTGGCGGGCAGCACGCGCTGAGGCAGGGGGAATCAGGCCGCCAGCTGGCGTGCCATGGCGTCCAGTGCCTCGGCGGATTCCAGCACCCGGGTGCAGATCTCGCGCGCGGTTTCCAGATCCAGCCCCAGGGCGTTGAGCACCAGCGGCGGGGGTTCGCTGTCGGCGCCGTCGCCGATGCCCTCGGCGCGCAGCAGGTGGTCCACCAGCAGTACCAGGTTGGCGTACATGGCGTGTTCGCCGGCGTAGGTCTCGTTGTGGTGCTCGGTGACGCTGGTGATCACCGGTTCGGGCATCTCCCAGGCGCTCATCAGCCAGCCGCCCATCTCGGTGTGTTCCACCCCCATCACCCGCTTCTCGATCAGCGGGACCGGGATCTGCGGATTCGCCGCCACCACCCGGTTGAGCAGGAAGAACTCGGAGCGGAACAGGTGCCCGGCGAGCAGGAAGCCGAAGTTGTGCAGCAGTCCGGCCAGATAGGCCATGCCGGGGTTGATCGCCAGCCGCGCGCGCAGTGCCGTGGCCAGCGCCTGTGCCAGCGCCGCACTGTAAGTGGCATGGCGCCAGAAGGCCTGCAGCCCCAGCGGGCCGTCGGCGGGGTTGCGGAAGGTGCGGCTGGCGGCCAGTCCCAGGCACATGCTGAGTGCGTTGTCGAAGCCGAGCACCCGGCCGATGGCCTGATCCAGGGTGTCGATCCGGCCCTGGTAGTTGAAAAAGGCCGAGCGGGCATAGCGGATGACCTGGGCGGTGAGGCTGGGATCGACGGCGACGATGTCGGCCAGGTCGTGAATGGTGGCATGGGGATCGTTGCGTACCCGCAGCAGGCGCCGCGCCATCTCGGGCATGGCGGGCAGGCGCTCGATGGCCTCGATCTCGTGGCGGATGTCGCTGGCGGGGCGCAGGGCGAGAATGGGGTGGCTGCGCTCGAGATTGCCGGGCAGCACGAAGTCGCGCGGGTCGCGGCTCTCCAGCACCGACAGCGGCCGGGACAGGTCCAGCCGCCGGCTGTCCTCGTGCAGCCGCTCGAAGTCCTGCCGTGACAGGCACACCAGGGCGCGGTGGTGGCCGGGCTCGAAACAGATGTCGCCCTCGCCGAAGAGCTGGTTGTCCACCACCGTGGGCAGTCCCCAGGGTTCGCCGATGGCGGGCACGGAACGGGGCTCGCAGTCGTGGAAGGTCGCCGCCACCACGGGGTGGGGCGCCGGGCGCAGGTCGCGGCCCAGGGCCTGTTTCAGGGCCTGGAAGTCCAGCAGGTGATGCGCCGGCAGCACCGCGAGCAGCAGGCCGCGATCGTCCTCCAGCAGCACGGCGCGGGCGAGGTTGTGCGGGTCCAGATTGCTGGCGCTGGCCGCCTCTTCGAGGGTGTCCGTGGGTTCGTGCAGGCGCAGCTCGTAGCGCACCTTGCGCTGGTCGAGATGTTTCTGCAGACGATTGGCGAGCTGCATGGCTGGATCCCCGGAATGGCGCCGACCTGTAACGGACGGTCCTTGTCCGGCCGCGGGCTACGCACGCGACCCCTTTTGTACCTAGACTAGTCGGTTTTCCGGCACCCGGTCGTGGACGGTGTCACAGTTCGCGGGTGCACAGGGGGTGAGACCGGCCGCAGGGAACCGGGTTCCCCGCTGCCCCGGTCCGGTAGCTAGCCTGGCCGGAATCCGGAATCGCCGATACTCGCGTTCAGGTGTGCCGGATTGCTCGCGTTGTTCGCCCCGCGGGCGTTCAGCGCGCAAGGCTGGGCGATGCACATGACTTCGGTCCGTGCCTTCCGTGCTGTCCGTGGCACTCTTCAACCGGTCTTCGTGGGCCCGGGGCCGGGTGCCGGATCCCGCAGTGCGGCAGCGGTCAGCCGAGATCCAGGTCGACCCACACCGGGCAGTGGTCCGAGGGCTTCTCCATGGCGCGGATGTCGTAGGCGATGCCGGCCTCGCGGCAGCGTCCGGCCAGCGGTTCGGTGACCAGAATCATGTCGATGCGCAGGCCGCGCTTGGGCTCGCGCTCGAAGCCGCGGCTGCGGTAGTCGAACCAGCTGAAGCAGTCGTCGGCCTCGGGATGAAGGATACGGAAGCTGTCGCTCAGGCCCCAGTCGAGCAGGGCGCGGAACCATTCGCGCTCCTCGGGCAGGAAGCTGCACTTGCCGGTGCGCAGCCAGCGTTTGGCGTTGTCGGCACCGATGCCGATGTCGGTGTCCTCGGGCGCGATGTTGAAATCGCCCATCACCACCAGCGGCTGCTCGGGCGTGAAGTTTTCCTGCAGGTAGCGCATCAGGTCGGCATAGAACTGGCGCTTGGCCGGGAACTTGACCGGGTGGTCGCGGCTCTCGCCCTGCGGGAAGTAGCCGTTGATGACGGTCAGCGACTGGCCGTCGGGCAGGGCGTAGCGGCCGGTGATGAGCCGTCGCTGCGCTTCCTCGCCGTCGAAGGGGAAACCGCACTGGACGGACTCCGGTGCCTCGCGCGACAGCAGGGCGACGCCGTAGTGGCTTTTCTGGCCGTGATAGTGGGGGACATAGCCGAGGCTGCGGATGGCCGCCTCGGGGAAGTCGGGATCGGGGACCTTCGTTTCCTGGATGCCGATGATGTCCGGCGCGTAGCGTTCGCGCAGGGCCTCGAGGTGGTGCTGGCGGGCGCGGATGCCGTTGGTGTTGAAAGAAACGAGACGCATGCGGGGCTCCTGGTCCGAAAGCCGGCATTGTACCGCAGCGGCGTTCCCCGCAGGGCCGAATGCCGGTACCCTGTGCGCATTCATCCGGAGCCTGCAATGACCGATCATCCCCGAATCATCGAACGCCTGCTGGCGCTGGCCGAGCGCCTCTATGCCGATACCGAGGGCTTTCTCGACCAGCCCGGGCAGCAGCAACTCTGGTACGACCGCGGTTACGCCAATGGCATGATCCAGGCCCTGCGCGAGGCCGGTGCCGGCGAGCGGGTGGCGGCGCGGCTGACGCCCGATGCACAGGATGTCGCGGCCGACTGGGCAGCGCTGGCCTGGGGCCAGGCCTATGCCCATGGCCATGCCATGGGTCTGCGCGAGGCGCGCGAGGTGCTGGGCCTGCCGGTCGGCGCTGCCAACGACGCCGGGGCGAACGGTGGCTGAAACGAACGCGCCCGGCTTCTGGGTGCGGACGCGCCGCTATCTGCTGACAGGCGTGTTCACCGCCATTCCACTGTGGGTGACCTGGTTGATTGTCGAGCTGCTGGTAACCCAGCTTTCGCGCTTGGGCCGGCCCTGGATCCAGGCGCTGGCCGAGCCGCTGCGCGACCAGTGGCCGAACCTGTCGCGCTGGCTGCTGGCGCCCTGGTTCGAGTCGGCGCTGGCGGTGCTGCTGGCGCTGGTCGGCTTCTACCTGCTGGGTTGGGCGGTGACCCGGGTGGTGGGGCGCAAGCTGCTGGCGCTGTTCGATGCCGTCATCAATCGCATCCCGCTGGTGCAGAAGGTCTATGGCGCCACCAAGCAGTTGCTGGGCGTGATCCAGCAGAAGCCGGAGGGTACCCACCGTGTGGTGCTGATCGACTTCCCGTCGCCGGAGATGAAGGCGGTTGGCTTCGTGATGCGGGTATTGACCGACGAGGTCACCGGCGAGCAGCTTGCCGCGGTGTACGTGCCCACTACGCCCAATCCGACATCAGGTTATCTGGAGATCGTGCCGATAGAACGGTTGGTACCCACGGACTGGAGCATGGACGAGGCGATGACCTTCATCATATCCGGCGGCGCGGTGGCGCCCGATCGTTTTTGCTACCGGCGCGAGACTGCGCCACCACCGGCCGGAGACACGTGAGGCCACGATGACCACGCCGCTGGCGCGCTACCAGGCGGATCTGGCGCGCCCCGACATCCGGCCGGATCCCGCCCAGGAACAGGCCGTCCATCATCTGGAACGGCTGTATCAGGCGCTGCTGGCGCAGCCGCCGGCGAGCCGATGGACACGTTGGCTGCGGCGCCGCCGGCCGCCCGTGCGCGGGCTCTATCTCTGGGGCGGCACGGGGCGCGGCAAGACCTGGCTGGTCGACAGCTTTCACGACTGCCTGCCCTTCGCGGAAAAGCGCCGCGTCCACTTCCATGCCTTCATGTGCGAAGTCCATGAGCGCCTGCGCGTGCTGCCGCGCACGCCCGATCCGCTCAAGGTGATCGCCCGCGGCCTGGCACGCGAGATTCGCGTGCTCTGTGTCGACGAATTCCAGGTGCAGGACATCGCCGATGCCATGCTGCTCGGCGGGCTGCTCGAGGCCCTGTTCGAACAGGGTGTGACCCTGGTTGCGACCTCCAACGTCCCCATCGACGAACTCTATCTGAACGGGCTGCAGCGCGACCGCTTCCTGTTCGCCATCGATCTGCTGAAACGCCATACCGAGTCGGTGCATCTGGCCGGCGAGACTGACTTCCGCTGCGCGCTGCTGGACGCGGCCGGGACCTATCATGTGTGCACGGGCGAGGCCGCCGAGGCGCTGATGGAGGCGCAGTTGGCGCGGCTGGCGCCGGTGGAAGCAGCGCGTGATGCCGTGCTGCGACTGGGGCAGCGGGAGGTGCCGGCGGTGGCGCTGGCCGACGACGTGGCCTGGGTGCGCTTTGCCGAGCTCTGCGAGCGGCCGTTGTGGGCCGGCGACTATCTGGAGCTGGCGCGGCTGTGTCACACCCTCCTGCTGTCGGATGTGCCCGCGCTCGACGAGGATCGCGACGACCACGCCAAGCGCTTCATGCACCTGGTCGATGCCCTCTACGACCATGGCGTGAAACTGGTGGTGGCAGCCGCGGTCCCGGTGGACAGGCTCTACCAGGGGCGCTACTTGGCATTTCCCTTCCAGCGCACGGTGAGCCGGCTGGCGGAGATGGGCAGCCACGCCTATCTGGCGCGCCCGCATCGGCTGCATGGTAGCGGACGGACACAACCAAAAACGGCCCCCTGAGGGACCGTCTTCGGGACCGGTTCCGGGGGATCAGACGCAGCCGGTGGGCTTGGGCAGTCCGCCCCACTTGCAGATCAGTTTCATCGGCCCCTTCTTGAAGATGTCGTAGAGGTCCTTGGTGCTGACGCCAACGGCCTTGGCGAACTTGCGGATCGGCGGCACCACGCCATCCTCCTCGTACATCTGGCGCGCGGCGCGGATGTAGTTCATGACCTCCTCGGTCATCTCGAAGCCGTCTGCCCTGGCCAGTTCGGTGGCCACCTCTTCGCTCCAGTCGTCACGATTGACCAGAAAGCCTTCCGGATCCAGTTCTACCTGTACAGCACTCATGTTCTCATTCCTCTAGGGATGTGGCATATCGGCCCGACCGGGCCGGATTAAAATCTTGAGTAATTCTATCAGGTATTGGCGGCGCGTCCAGCGGCAAATGCCCTGGAAACCCTGGGGTATGCGGAATTGTGCGGCGCATCCGGTTGCTGTTTCCGCCCTGTGCTAGCCTCGATCAACGACCGACAGGGAGGCCTGCCCATGAAATCCAGACGTGTTTTCCTCTGCAGTCTGCTGGCGCTGGGCGCCGCCGCGCTGGCGGTGCCGCTGCGGGCCGCCGAGCCGCAGCCACCGGATGGCGAGGTGGCGCGCGCCCAGTTCACCCGCGCGGTGGTCAACCGCGAACCCGTGGACGAGGTGCTGGAGCTGCCCAACAGTGCGCGCGAGATCTTCTTCTTCACCGACCTGCGGGGCCTCGCAGGGCGCCGGGTGGTGCACCGCTGGGAGTACCAGGGCCGGGTGATGGCCGAGGTGGGTTTCGACGTGGGCGGGCCGCGCTGGCGGGTGTTCTCGCGCAAGGCGCTGCTGCCGACCCAGACCGGGAAGTGGAGCGTGGTGGTGGTGGACGAGGAAACCGGCTGGCCGCTGCACGTGGACGTGTTCCGCTATGTGGAGGCGCCGTCCCAGCCGGAGCCGGTACCCGAGGCTGTGCCCATGCCGGCCGAACCGATGGTGCCTCCGGCAGACAGCGCGCCGCCCGCTCCGGCGGAGGCCGAGCCGGCGCCCTGAACCGCGGGCGTGCGGTGGATTCAGAACAACGCCGCGGAAGGTACGACGGCGACATCGGGCTCCGGCATCGTCGCTGGTGCGGCGGGCGGCGGCGCGGCGCGGCGGCTGCGCAGGCGGGCCTGGTAACGCTGTTCCGCGGCCCGTCGCAGACGCATTTCCTCGGCCGCCACCCGGCTGCGCCAGCTGGCCGAAGGTGCCTTGTTCGTGGCCTTGTCCTGTCCGGCGTTGCCCGGGGACGGCGGTGTCGTGGCCTTGGGCGCGGCAGGTGTTGCCGGGGTGGCCTTGCCGCCCGGCAGCAGGTGGTTCAGCGGTATGCCGGCGAGTGCGCGATCGACTAGCTGCGGCTGCAGCAGTACGAGCGTGGCCGCCGCGCCCACGCCGATGCCGAGGGCGACGATGACGGCAATGGCCAGGCTGCGCAGGGTGCTCCCGCGGCGGCGCGCGGGTGCGGCAGCGGCAGGACGCTGGCGGTCATGGCGGGTGCTGCTGCGTGACCGGCCCTGCGGGGCAGCGGCCTGCGGCGGCGGAGCCGGACGCGGCGCGTCCTCGGCCAGGCGCAGGTCCGATTCCGACGGATCGCGGCGCAGGCGCGGCCGCGGGCTGCCGGTGAGCAGGGCCACCTCGAAGTCGGTGTCGGATGCCGGTGTCTCGGTGGGCAGCGGATCGCCGGGGGCCCAGACATTGCGGCCCTCGCGGCGGGCCGTTTCCAGGCGCAGCCGCCGCAGTTCGGCCTCTACCTTCTGTTCCATGCGCCGCGCGGCCTCGATACGCTTGCGGGCGGCCTCGTTCATGAAGCGGGTGCTGGTTAGCTCGGCATCGGCCTGGTCGCGGACCTTGCGGGCCGTTTCCAGCAGGTGTTCCAGTTCGCGCACGCGATCGGCGCCAGTGGCCGCGCTGGGCGCGATTCCACTCGTCGCGTCGGGCGCGTCCTGTCCGCCCTCGATGGTGATGTGCCTGTTTCGCATGCCCTTTCCTGCCCCTGTGGATCCTTTCAAGGTGTCGTCGGCCAGTCTGGAGACGGCCGCGAGCAGTGTCCGGTCGCCCGTTCCGGTCCGTGCGTGAACCCCGTGGCAGAACCGACAAGCCGTTCGCGTTCAGTGCTGCATCCCGCGGTCCGACAGGCCGTACTTCCGGCATGAGGCTTAGCGGCCGGCGAAAACCCGGGCTTGAGGGCACCGGCCCGGCAACTGCGTGAAATGTGAGCGATTTGACGAAACGGGCCCGGCCGCGCAGAGTATGCAGCCCGATTTCGACGCGCGAGAGGGCGCATTGATGGCATCGACAGTCGACGAACTGAGCATCGAGTACGAGGAAGGCGGCATCAAGCTGGTCAAGCAGCTGGACAAGGTGGTGCTGTCCAAGGGCGCCTGGTCCACGGTGATCTTCCGCTACCAGGACTGGGACCGGCGCAAGGAAGAATACGGTCCCGAGAAATACAGCATCCGCCGTTACCAGAAGCGGAACGGCGAATACATACCGAAGTCGAAGTTCAATATATCGAGCAAGGACCAGGCCAGGGCCCTGATCGAGGCCCTGCAGGGCTGGATAGAGGACTGACCCCCGCCCCCTCGGCGGACTGGCCTGGAATATGCACGGAATCCCGCACGGGAACCCGTGCGGCATGGTCCGCGGCAGTGCAAGAGGGGGTCCTATGCGCAGTTACATCAGGCACCCGTCAGACATCCCGATCGAGTTCCGCCCCGCCCCGGGCGCGCGGATCGAGCAGGAACGGATGACAAACGTCAGTTTCGGTGGCGTGGCCTTCAGTTGCCACCACGCCGTGGAGCCGGGGCTGGTCCTGTGGATCCGAATCACCCATGTCAATCCCGTATTCGAGGCGCCCGTGCGGGTGAGCTGGTGCCGGCCGCGTGACGGCCGTTACGAGGTTGGCGTGGAGTTTCTGGCGGCGGAAGACGAATACCGCGCCCGCATGGTGGAACAGATCTGCCACATCGAGCACTACAAGCGCGAGGTGTTACGCACCGAGGGTCGGCGACTCACCGGTGATCAGGCCGCCCGGGAGTGGATAGAAAAGTACGCCGCCGGTTTTCCCGAACTGACCGGCGTGCTCGGCGAGGGTTGAGTCACGGGCCACGCCATGATCGCGAAGGCACAGCATCGCAGGATGGGCAAAGCGCAGCGTGCCCATCGGGAAACCGCGTGGGTCATGATGGGCACGGCCCTCCGGGCCTTTACCCATCCTACGCGCTATGCGCTGTCAGTTTCTTTCCGCTGCAATGTAGGATGGGCAAAGCGAAGCGTGCCCATCAAACGTCCTTTGCGCCTCCGCGTACGCCCTGTTCCGTGTCCGCTGCAGAACAGGAAACGGCATGCCTGCCCTCTTGCCCGTCGCGATGCCTTGCTGCAGCGGGCCGGTTCAGCCCGCCGCGCGCAGCCACGCCTGCCAGGCCGCGAACAGTTCCGCGTCCGGCGAGGCGACCACCGGGCGCGGCGCCATGTCGGCGCGGAACACAGGATCGCCCTCCAGCGTGGCGCTGAAGCCGCCGGCCTCTTCCAGCAGCAGGGTGCCCGCCGCGAAATCCCACAGCTTCTGCCCGCCGTGCAGATAGACATCGCCGCGACCGGCCGCCAGCCAGGCCCATTCCAGGGCACAGGAACCGAAGTTGCGCTGTGAATGCCAGGGCGGTCGCTCGGCGCAGGCGCGGCGAAGTGCCGGCTTCAGCCGCTTGAAGTCCACCAGCGCGATCGCCTTCGACAGCGGTGTGTCGCGCGGTTCCAGTTGCAGCCGTTCGCCGTTGCGGAAGCAGCCATTGCCGCGGCTGGCGTATACGGACTCGTCGCGCACCGGGTCGTGAATCACGCCCACTACCGGCTGTCCCGCCTCGATCAGCGCCAGCGAGACACCGAAGAAGGGAATACCGGCAGCAAAGTTGCTGGTGCCGTCGAGCGGGTCGAGGCACCAGAGCGGCCGGCCCTCCGCCAGCAGGGCGGTCTGTTCGTCGGTGCCCATTTCCTCGCTGAGAAAGCCGATCTCCGGCCAGTCGCGGGCGAGCGCCTGCTGCAGCCGGCGGTCCATGGCCAGGTCGGCCTCGGTGAGCACGCTGCCATCGGCCTTGAAGCTGCGGCGGACGCGCTCGAAGCGCGGCATCAGTTCCTCGCGGGCGGCGCGGCGGACCAGTTCCGCCAGGGTCGTGGGATCGGGCAGGGGCATGGAGGCTTTCCGCATGGAGTCAGGAAGAACAGCTGATGGCGACGCGTGGCGCATCGGGCGGCGGTGGCAGGGCGTAGGCCTCGTCCACCGGCTGGTCGTCGAAGGGGCGCGAAAGGATCCGCTGCAGCCGCTCGACCTCGCTGAAGTCGCCGCGCCCGGCGGCCTCGATGGCGCGCTGCGCAAGGTGATTGCGCAGGATGTACTTCGGGTTCTCGCGGCACTGCCGCTGCCGGCGCTCAGCATCGTCGCGGCCCTCGGCGCGCAGCCGCTGCCGGTAGTCGGCATGCCATGACGGAAAGGCCTCGCTGGTGGCGAAGTGCTCGACGAGCGCGGGGCCGGGCGCTTCGTTCGCGTGCGTGTGTTCGGCGAGCAGCCGGAAGCTGCGTGTGTAGTCGAGGCTTGCGTCGGCCATCAGTGTCAGCAGGCGCTCGATCAGGGCATCGTCGCCTTCGCGTGCCTCCAGCAGGCCGAGGCGGGCACGCATGCCCTGCGCGTAGCGTGCGCGGAAGCGTTCGACATAAGTATCGAACTCGGCCTTTGCGGCCTCCGCCGCCTCGGCGGCATCGTCGGCGAGAATGGGCAGCAGGGCCTGCGCCAGGCAGCTCAGGTTCCACAGCCCCACGTCGGGCTGGCGGTCGAAGGCATAGCGGCCCTGGTGGTCGGAGTGGTTGCAGATGAAGCCGGGTTCGAAGGCATCGAGAAAGCCGAACGGGCCATAGTCCAGGGTCAGGCCGAGGATGGACATGTTGTCGGTGTTCATCACCCCGTGCGCGAAGCCGATCCGCTGCCAGTCCGCCATCAGGTCGGCGGTACGCCGGGCCACCTCCCGGTACCAGCCCAGGTAGTCGCCGGGCGACAGCCCGGGGAAGTGGTGTGCCATGACATGATCGGCGAGCCGACGCAGCCGTTCGAACTGGCCACGATAGTAGAACACCTCGAAGGAACCGAAACGGACATGACTGGGTGCCATGCGCAGCAGTACCGCGCCGGTTTCGATACGCTCGCGGTAGACCTCCTCGGGCGAGTGGCCGATGCACAGGGCGCGGGTAGTGGGTATGCCGAGCGCGGCCATGGCCTCCGAGCACAGGTATTCGCGGATGGTCGAACGCAGCACCGCGCGGCCATCGCCGTCGCGCGAGTAGGGGGTCAGGCCCGCGCCCTTCAGTTGCAGTTCCCAGCGCTCGCCGGCACTGTTGGTGACCTCGCCGAGCAGGATCGCGCGGCCATCGCCCAGCTCCGGCACCCAGTGGCCGAACTGGTGGCCCGCGTAGAGCATGGCCAGCGGTTCGGCGGCCGGGTGCGGGGCGTTGCCGGTGAGGAAGGCCGCAAGCTGCGGATGCCGGATTTCGTCGGGACTCAGGTCGAGCAGCCGTGCGGCGTCGGGGCTCACGGCCACCAGCCGGCAGTCGCGCAGCGGCGTCGGTTGCACGCGGCTGAAGAAGGCCTCGCCGAGGCTGGCGAAGCTGTTGCTGAACCGCAGGCGCTCGAGCAGCGAGGCCGGCGTGTCGGGATGTGGGCTGCTCATTGGGGCATGATGGCCGGCGCCGGGAGGCTGCACAACCCGCGCCGGGTACGGGAATTCAGCGGCGCATCAGTTCCATCAGCTCGGAACGGGTGCGGGCATCAGTCTTGAAGGTGCCGCGCATGGCGCTGCTCACGGTCGAGCTGCTCTGCTTTTCCACGCCCCGCATCATCATGCAGAAGTGGCTGGCCTCCATCACCACGCCCACGCCATGGGGTCCCAGGATGTCCATCATGGCATCGGCGATCTGGTTGGTGAGCCGTTCCTGTACCTGGAGGCGGCGGGCGAACACGTCCACGATGCGGGCGATCTTGGACAGGCCGATGACCTTGCCCCTGGGCAGGTAGGCGACATGGGCGCGGCCGAAGAAGGGCAGCATGTGGTGCTCGCACAGGGAGTAGAACTCGATGTCCTTGACCAGCACCATTTCCTCGCAGTCCTCGCTGAAAATGGCGTTGCGGACGATGTCCTCGACCGTCGTGCGATACCCGCTGGTGAGGAAGTCCATGGCCTTGGCCACGCGCAGCGGGGTGCGCTTCAATCCCTCGCGCTCGGGCGATTCGCCGATGCGCTCCAGCATCTGTCGCACCAGACTCTCGAACTGGGGATCGTGGCTTTCCTCGGAATCGGTGTCGTAGTCGTCGTAGACGGGATTGGCCGGGGTGATGCGCTTGGTCATGGGCGTCCTCGAACCGTCGGGTTGATATGCTCGGCGGTGGGACAGACTATAGCAGTTCCCCCGACCGGCGCACTTTTCCCCATGGAATCTGCGGATCGGCGGACAGTGGAGAACCGAGATGACAGAGAAGCCGTTGCACTTCGTCAAGCGACGGAACTACCAGAGCATCGTCAAGGACAAGGTGGTGCGGCTGCGCTATGCGCTGTTCGACCTCGATGCCGGCGAGCAGGTGCTGGCCTATCGCGACGATCTCTACTACCTGCATGGCCGCTATGGCGGCGCCTTCCCGAAGGTGGAGGAGGCGCTCGAGGGCCTGGGCGTGGATGCCAAGGTCGAGGTGGACCTGGCGCCGGAGGAGGCCTACGGGTCACGCGATCCCGGCCTGGTGCTGCAGGTGCTGGCCGACGAGCTGCCGCCGGAGGTGCGCCGGGTGGGTGCCGAGATCGAGGGCGAGGCCGAGAACGGCGACACCCGCCGCTTCCGCGTGACCCGGGTCGAGGACGGCGTGGTGACCCTGGACGGCAATCACCCCCTGGCCGGGCGCCGGTTGCGCTTCGTGCTCGAGGTGCTGGACATCCGCGAGGCGCGGCCGGAGGAGATCGAGGCCGGCTATGCCTTCGCGCCCGGCGCCGATCGGGATCGGGGCTGAGATCCGTGGCCGGGACCCTGCCCTGCCGGCTGTTGCTGGACCAGGGCGGGCATTCGCTGCGTGGCCGGCTGCTGGCGCCCGACGGCGCGCTGCTGCGGTCGGAACAGGTGGGACTGGACCCCGCCGCCGATCCCGATCCTGCGGTGCTGGCCTCGGCCCTGCAGGAGTTGATCGATGCCCTGGTGGCAGAGGCCGCAGCCGATGTCCCGATCGAGGCCGCCCTGGCGACCGAGCGGGCCAGCGTGCTCGCCTGGGATGCGCAGACCCGACAGCCGCTCTCGCCCCTGCTGCGCTGGAACCGGCATGCATCCGCCTGGCTGCCCGGGCTGACGGCGGACGAGGCCGGGCGACTGCGGGCCAGCACCGGCCTGCGGCTGTCGTCGCATTATGGCGCGCCCAAGCTGGCGGCGCTGTACCGATCGCGTCCCGACCTGCGGGCGTTGGCCGCGGCGGGCCGGCTGCGGCTGGGCCCGCTGGCGGGCTGGCTGGTGGCCGCGTTGACCGGGGACGACGGCGTGGACGAGACCACGGCCGCCCGCACCCTGCTGCTCGACGTGCGCCGCGGTGAGTGGGCGCCCTCGCTGGTCACGGCCTTCGGTCTGCCCCGGTCTGCCTTGCCCGAGGTGCGTGCGCCCGGCGCCGGTTTCGGCACGCTGGCGGCGGGCGGGCGCCGCGTGCCGCTGCGCCTGTTGATTGGCGACCAGTCTGCCGCGGTCCATGCCGCGGGCACGGCCGTGCTCAACCTCGGTTCGGGTGCCTTCCTGCTGCGGCCTCTGGCCGACTTCACCACGGCACCGGGACTGCTGACCACGGGACTGGGCGAGGTCGATGGCCGCCGGCGCTTCGCCCTCGAGGCGACCGTCAACGGCGCGGCCAACGCCCTGGATACCGTCGCCGCGGCGAGCGGCGTTGCCCTCGGATCGGAACTGCTGGCGGCGGCCCTGGCCGAGCGGGAGGGTGTTCCACTGTTTCTCAATTGCGAGGGTGGTTTGGGCGCGCCCTGGTGGCGGGCCGATGCGCGCAGCCGCTGGCTGGGCGAGGCGGCCGACCTGCCGCGCCGGCTGCGCGCGGTGCTGGAGTCGCTGGTGTTCCTGGTGCGGGTCAATGTCGAGGCCATGGTCGTCGCCGCAGGTCCGATCGCCCGGCTCTGCATCGGCGGCGGCCTCAGTGCCGTGGCCGGCCTGGCGCAGTTGCTGGCCGACGGCCTCGGTCGCACGGTCGAGATCGCGCGCGATCCCGAGCTGACCCTGCAGGGGCTGGCCGCACTGACGGGCGGGCCGGAAGCCGCAGGGTTCGATGCCCGGCGCCCGCGGCCGGACGCGGTGCTGGAAGCGCGCTTCCAGCGCTGGTACCGCGCCATGGTCGAGGCCTTCGGGCCGCCGGAGTCCGCACTGCCGGACCCCACGTCATGAAGCCGGTCATCGTTGCCCACCGTGGTCACGCCCGCGAATTTCCGGAGAACACCCGGCCGGCGTTCGAGTCGGCACTGGGCCTGGGCGCGCCCTTCATCGAGCTGGATGTGCAGTTCAGCCGCGACGGGGTGCCGGTGTGCCTGCACGACGCCGATCTGGCGCGGGTGTCAGGCAGGCCGGTGTCGGTGCTCGACAGCGACTGGGCACGATTGGCCGAATGCCCCGTCGGCGAACCGGCCCGCTTCGGCCGGCGCTTCGAGTCGGTGCGACCGATGCGCCTCGATGCCCTGCCGGAACTCCTCGCCGCCCATCCCGCCGCCCGCGCCTTCGTCGAACTCAAGGACGAGAGCATTGCCGCCTTCGGTCTCGATGCCTGCCTGGCCGGCATCGGCGCGGCCCTGGGGAGCGTGGCCACGCGTTGCTGGCTGATCGGCTACGACGCCGCCGTGGCAGCCGCAGCCCGGGACGCCGGTTTTGCCGGCGCTGGCTGGGTGCTGTCGGCCTGGGATGATGCCCATCGCCAGCGTGCGCAGGCACTGGCGCCGGACTTCCTGTTCGTGAACCACCGTCGCCTGCCACCCGAGCCCGCGCCCCTGTGGCCGGGTCGCTGGCAGTGGGTGAGCTACGAGATCGACAGCTTGGCGCTGGCGCGCGCGCTCATGGCGCGTGGCATCCGTCACCTGGAAACCATGGCCGTGGGTGCGCTGATGGAGGGACTGGCCGATGCGTCGGGCTGACTGGGACACGGTGGTGATCGGCGCCGGCATCCATGGTGCAGGCTGTGCCCAGGCGCTGGCCGCCGCCGGGCACCGGGTGCTGGTGCTGGAGCAGACGGCGGTCGCAGCCGGTACCTCCAGCCGGTCCAGCAAGCTGATCCACGGCGGCCTGCGTTATCTGGAGACGGGCCAGTTCGCACTGGTGCGCGAGTGCCTGGCCGAGCGCGAGCGCCTGCTGCGCCTGGCGCCGCGGCTGGTGCGCCTGACACCGCATTTCATTCCCGTCTATCCCGGCATGCGCCGGCCGGCATGGAAGATCCGCCTTGGCCTCGTCCTGTACGCCCTCCTGGGCGGGCTGGGGCCGCATGTGCGTCACCATCGGCTGCGCCTGCGCGACTGGCCGAATCCCGACGGCCTGCGCCGCGAGGGTCTGCGGGCGCTGTTCCGCTATCAGGACGGCCAGACCGACGATGCCGCCCTGACCCGCGCCGTGATGGCCTCGGCCGAGTCGCTGGGAGCGCGGCTGGCCATGCCTGCCCGCTTCGAGGGCGCGCGCTGGGAAGAAGGCCGCTGGCGGCTGTGCTGGCAGCAGGACGGGGCGGTGCAGTCGGCCACGGCCCGTACCCTGGTCAACGCCGCCGGTCCCTGGGTGAACGCGGTGCTGGCACGGATCGAGCCGCGGCCGCCCCGCGCGGCGGTGGAGCTGGTGGCAGGGACTCACCTGGTATTCGACCGGCCGCTGCGCGCGGGTGTGTATTACGTCGAGGCCCCGGACGACGGGCGTGCCGTGTTCCTGATGCCCTGGCAGGACGAGCGCACCCTGGTGGGCACCACTGAACGCCCCTGGGATGGCGAACCGGGCGCCGTGGCGCCGAGTGCAGCCGAGGTCGACTACCTGCGCCGTACCGCGGCGCATTACATGCCGGCCTTCGCTGCCCTCGAGCCGGCCGATGCCTTCGCCGGCCTGCGGGTCCTGCCAGCCGCCGACGGCGATCCCTTCCGCCGTGCCCGCGAGACGCTGTTCCAGCAGGACCAGGAAGGGCACCTGGTGTCCATTCTGGGCGGCAAGCTGACCGCCTATCGGGTCACGGCCGCGCGCGTCGCCGGGCTGCTGGTCCCGCGGCTGCCGCGGCGGGCGCGGCGGGCGGACACGGCGACGTTGCGGTTGGGTTTGGGTGAGGCGTGAGGCGGATCAGGGCTCGCGGGGATGGAAGCGCAGGGCGGCCGAATTGATGCAGTAGCGCAGCCCGGTGGGCGGCGGGCCGTCGGGGAACAGGTGGCCGAGGTGCGCGTCGCAGTGCCCGCAGCGGACCTCGGTGCGCACCATGCCGTGACGGGTGTCGGTCAGTTCCCGGATCTGGGCGTCCTCGGCGCGGTTGCTGAAGCTGGGCCAGCCGGTGCCGGAATCGAACTTGTCGCGCGAGTCGAACAGGGGGGCGTCACAACAGACGCAGTGGAAGCGGCCGTCACCCTTGAAGTCGTGGAAGGCGCCGGTGAAGGGCGGCTCGGTGCCACCGCAGCGAGTGATGCGGTACTGTTCCTCGGTCAGTGTCTCGCGCCACTTGTCGTCACTCATGGGGGCCGTCTCGTTACGCGATACGCACCAGAATGCGACCGTCCTCGATGCGTACGGGGTAAGTGCGCAACGGCTCGGTGGCCGGTTCTTCCAGCGGGCGGCCGGTGCGCAGGTCGAAGCGGCTGCCGTGGAGGGGGCAGGACACGCAGTGGTCCTTGAGCGCGCCCAGATACAGGGAGGCATCCTCGTGGGTGCACATCTCGTCGGTGACCAGGATCTCGCCATCGGCATTGGCGATCAACAGCCGGCGGCCGGCAGCCCGGGCGCGGCTCAGGGTGCCGGGCGGCACGTCGTCGAGGTATCCGATTTCCACGAAGCTTTCGTTCATTGAGGCTCCCCGTTCAGATGCCCGGGAGTGTGCCTGTTCCGCGGCAGGGCGTCCAGCCCTCCCCGGGCGCGGCTGCAAACAGGGCATCATCCGCTGCCTCTGGCCCAACATGGGGGCTGGCCGCAGCCCCGTTCAGGAAGGCGACCGCCGGGCCGATGACAGGGGAATGATGAAGCACCGGTATCCAGGACGACAGGCCGGCGTGCTGCGCACCCTCCGGGTGGCGGTGCTGCTGGTGGTGCTCGCCGCGGTCGCGGGCGAGAGCTATCTCAGCCGGCTGCGCACCACCGACTGGGATGCCCCGCTGTGGGTGGCGGTGTATCCCATCAATGCCGACGGCAGTCCGGTGACCCGGGCCTACATCGAGGGCCTCGATGACGCCGCCTTCGAGCCGATCGAGGCCTTCCTGTCGCGCGAGGCCAGGCGTTACGGGTTGTCGCTGGCTCACCCCATGGTATTGCGGCTGGCGCCCGAGGTGCAGGAACTGCCGCCCGAGCCGCCGCGCGACGGGCCGTTCGCCATCATGTGGTGGAGCCTGAAGATGCGCTACTGGGCCTGGTCGCGGACCCGTGATGCCGGCGGTCCGCCAGCCAACATCACCCTGTTCGTGAAGTACCACGATCCCGCGCGGCACCAGCGGCTGGCCCATTCGGTGGGGTTGCAGAAGGGCCTGCTGGGCGTGGTCAATGCCTATGCCAGCCGCGGCATGCGCGGCCAGAACCAGGTCATCGTTGCCCACGAGCTGCTGCATATCGTGGGCGCCACGGACAAGTACGACATGCAGACCCTGCAGCCGATCTGGCCCGAGGGCTACGCCGAACCCGACCGCTCTCCGCGTCATCCGCAACGCCGTGCGGAGCTGATGGGCGGGCGCATACCGTTGTCCGCGACCCGGGCCGAGATTCCGCGCAGTCTGCGGCAGGTGGTGGTGGGCCCGGTGACGGCGGCGGAGATCCGCTGGCTCCGGCCCTGACCCGCCAGGCCGTTGCGTGATGTCGCCTTCGCCTGTCCGATGCGGGTAGAATCCCGCGCTTTCCATGGAGACACCGCATGAGTGCGCCCCTGCTGCTGGCCATCGTCGAACTGGGCGGCTATCCCGATTTCTCGCCGCTCTATCGCCGCCTCGGTTGCGAGGTGGTCGTCGAACGTACCATGCGCAAGGCCGTTGCCACGGCCCGCAAGCGCAAGCCGCGAGTGATCGTAGCCGAGTTCAACTACCAGTCGGACTTTCGCGACCGCACCAGCAGCCTGGAGACCCTGCAGGCGGTGGTGCAGCGCCTGCCGGATACGCGGGTGATCGTCTTCTACGACCGGGACGCGGAAGCGCAGCTCGCGCGCCTCAGGAGCCGTTTCGAGCCTTTCCGGGTGCTGGCCTTTCCGATCGAGGAGGCGGAACTGGAGGCGGCGGTGAAGGCCGCGCTGGCTGACTGAGCCGGCCCGGATCAGCGCCGGGAGCGGCGCTCGCGGCCGCGGAAGCGCGTCACCTGCTTCACGACCTCATGGTAGGGAATCCGGTCGATGTCGCCGAAGCGCGCCTCGGCGCGATTGAGCAGGTCGAAGGCATCGTCCACGGTGGCGGCGCCTTCCCGTTCCGGGTCGAGCAGGGCCTGCAGTCCGAGCAGGCCGCCGGCCTGCACGCGGATTTCCTTGTTGTGCGGCAGGGGGCCGCCGATGCTGGGCATCTGCAGGGCGAAGCGGGCGCTGTTGCGGGTGCGTTCGAGAAAGGCCGTGCAGCGGGCCAGGGCCTCGTCGGACTGGCAGCCTACACCCTCACGGTCAGCGAGGTAGAAGCGCCGCATGCAGGAACAGCCGACCTGCCGGGCATTGAGCGCCTTTTCATAGATGCAGCGGCGCGCGTTGACCGTCTTGTAGGTGGCGCGGTACTCGTCCTCTTCCATGACAGCGCCGGCCTATTTCTCCCATTCCATGACGATGGGCTTCTCGCGCTTTTCCATCAGCCGCTCCTCGGCTTCCAGCCGGCTGCCGGCGAACATGATCTTGACCGTGATCCCGGTATCGCGGCCCAGCTCGGCGCGGCGTGCGCGGGCGAACTTCTTGGCGTCCTGGAAGCTGTCGAACTCGGTCTGGTAGTCGAGGTTCTTGACCAGGCCGGTCGGGTCCGAGGTGATGTGATAGACGAAATAGGGCATGGTCCTGTCGATCCTCTTCAACGTGTGACGACGTGCGGACAGGAGTCCGCGGGCGCACCATTCTAGCAGTTCGGGACCGTTCGCCCCATGCAACCGCAGCGGCAGCGGGGTTTTCGGTGTCACCCGGCGATGCGTGCCCGCGCTACAATGGAGGTTGACACTCGCGCCGGAGGAATCCCGAGACATGGTCAACAAGCCTGACATACGCACCGCCGTTCCGAAGCATCGCTACCAGCTTGGCGAGTTCCAAGTGGTGGTGCTCGGCGAGGTCGAGAGCGGCGATGCGCAGGACTATCGCTACATCATGGCCGTGGTACGGGAGGGCGATCCCGAGCCCGGCGTCTATCTCACTTGCGAGCGCCTGCCGGCCGAGCAGCGTAGCGGGGGCGCCTATGGCATGCGCCTGGTGATGCGTGACGGGGCCGAGCTGCTGGGCCAGGAAGACGGCTGGCGCGACCTGCACCGTTTCACCGAGGACGGGCTGGCGGTGTTGCGCAAGCTGCTCAACCTGGGCGACGAGACGCCGTACCGGCTGATGTGAGCCGGGCATGAGCCATCGCGTCACCCTGCTGCCTTCCGGGCACAGTTTCGAGGTCGAGCCCGGCGAGGTGCTGCTGGATGCCGCGCTGCGCGCCGGCCTGAATATCCGCTATAGCTGCAACAGCGGGAGTTGTGGTGAATGCCTGGCGCGGCTGGTGGAAGGCGAGCTGGGCCCGGTCGGCCATCACGACTTCGTCATCCCCGGGGCGGAGCGGTTCCGCGGCGCCTTTCTCATGTGCCGGGCCACGGCTGCCTCGGATCTGGTGATCGAGGCCGGCGAGGCGCGCAGCGCGGCGGACATCCCCCGCCAGCGGCTGACCGCGACCGTGGCCAGGCTCACCCCTCTTTGCGACGACGTGCTCGAAGTGCAGTTGCGCACGCCGCGTTCGCGGACCCTGCGGTTTCTTGCCGGCCAGCATGTCACCCTGCGGCTGCCGGGTGTGCCGCCGCGCAACAAGTCCATCGCCAGTTGCCCCTGCAACGGCATGCTGCTGCAGTTCCATGTCAGGCGCGTGCCGGGCGATGCCTTTTCCGAGTATGTGCACACGCAGCTGAAGGCACGGCAGAAGGTCGAGCTGGAAGGGCCCTGGGGCGACTTCGTGCTGGACGAGGATTCGCGCCGGCCGATCATGTTTCTGGCCTTCGAGACCGGCTTCGCGCCGATCAAGAGTCTGATCGAGCACGCCATCTCCCTTGAGCTGCCGCAGCCGATGCGGCTGTACTGGGTGGCCCGCGACGCGTGCGACCATTACATGGAAAACTACTGCCGTGCTTGGCAGGACGCGCTCGATGATTTCCATTTCATCCCCGTGGCCGGCGACGGGGGGCGGACCGACTGGCTGCCGCCGGAGACGGTGCCGGGCCTGCCGGCACAGCTCGATTCCGCCGCGCGCGCCGTGCTGCACGGCGCCTGGCGCATGACGCAGGACTTTCCCGATGTCGGCCCCTTCGACATCTATGCCAACGGGCCGGCGTCGGTGATAACGGCCGCCCGCGCCCTGCTCGGGGCGCACGGGTTGCGCGAGGACCGGCTGTTCGTGGACGAGTTCGAGCGCTTCCCGGGGTAACACCGTACCCGGCCCCCACTTCCGACCTGGTGCAATATGCGGGTTAGGGCTACATGCCCACCGACTCCACTGCATGCCCCAGCAACAGCACGAACCCTTGCTGGCGGATGATGCCATCGGTACTGAACTCGAAGCGGTAGGTGCGTGCCAGCCGCACCCGGCCGCCGGCGTCGCGCCGCAGCCGCAAACGGGCGAGGCTCACCGACTGGTCGAGCAGCTGCAACCCTTGGGCCTCGCAGCTGCGGGTGGCGGCGCCGAGCGCGATTTCCCGTGCGCGCAGACCATCCAGCCAGAACCAGACCAGGCCGGCGACGCCGAGCAGGGCGAGCAGGGGGGAGGGCACGGCTCAGGCGTCGATGTCGGGGATCAGGCTGCTCTCCAGGCGCTCGATCATGTCCTTGAGCAGCAGCTTGCGTTTCTTCATCCGCGACAGGGCGAGCTGGTCCATGTGCGGATCGTGCGACAGGCGGGTGATGGCGTGGTCCAGGTCGCGGTGTTCGAGGGTCAGTTCCTCGATGCGTCTGCGGATGCTGGCAGCCTCGGCTTCGTCCATACCTGAATACCCTGCGGCGGGGATAACCCCGAATGCTGTGTGGGAAAGCGCGAGGCAATGGGGCGGTGCACTGCTATAATGGGTCCAGGTCCCGGCCTCGCCGTTTCATTCTCCGCTCCCCGCGGATCGATCTCAAGCATCCCCATGAATCCGCCCCCCGACCTCTTTTCCCATCGGCCCTACTGGGCGCGGCGTTTCGGTACGGCGCCCTTCCTGCCCATGTCGCGAGAGGAGATGGACGATCTGGGCTGGGATGCCTGCGACATCATCCTGGTCACCGGCGATGCGTACGTCGATCACCCCAGCTTCGGCATGGCGGTCATCGGCCGGGTACTCGAGGCACAGGGCTTCCGGGTCGGCATCATCGCCCAGCCCGACTGGCGAGACACCCGCGACTTCGAGCGCCTGGGTGCGCCCACCCTGTTCTTCGGCATCACTGCCGGCAACATGGATTCGATGGTCAACCGCTATACTGCCGACCGCAAGATCCGCTCCGACGATGCCTACAGCCCCGGCGGGGCCGGCGGCCGGCGGCCCGATCGCTCGGTGATCGTCTATGCCCAGCGCGTGCGCCAGGCCTTCCGCGATGTGCCCATCGTGATTGGTGGCATCGAGGCCAGCCTGCGTCGCATCGCCCACTACGACTACTGGGCCGACAAGGTGCGCCGCTCCATCCTCTTCGACAGCCGCGCGGACCTGCTGGTGTACGGCAATGGCGAGCGCCAGATCCTGGAGATCGCGCATCGGTTGGCGGCGGGGGAATCGGTGCGGGAGCTGCGCGACATCCGTGGCACCGGCTTCGTGTGCAAGCGTCCGCCGGCGGGTTGGACCGAGATCGATTCCAGTCGGGTCGACCTGCCGGGGCCGGTGCAACCGCATCCCGACCCCTATGCCGCCACGCCGGTGCAGTCCGAGGCGCCGGCCGCCGGTGGCGAGACCGGTGTGCCGCTGCGGTTCCGGCCGCGCGATACGGAGGGGCCGGTAGTGGTGCGGCTGCCGGCCTACGAGACGGTACGCGACGATCCCGTGGCCTATGCCCATGCCTCGCGGGTGCTGCACCTGGAAACCAACCCGGGCAATGCGCGGGCGCTGGTGCAGCGCCATGGCGATCGCGAGCTCTGGCTCAATCCGCCCGCACTGCCGCTGCGCACCGAGGAGCTGGACCGGGTGTTCGAACTGCCCTACCAGCGGGTGCCGCATCCGGCCTATGGCGATGCGCGCATTCCAGCCTACGAGATGATCCGTTTTTCGGTGAACATCATGCGCGGCTGTTTCGGCGGCTGTACCTTCTGTTCCATCACCGAGCACGAGGGGCGCATCATCCAGAGCCGTTCCGAGGATTCCATCATTCGCGAGATCGAGACCATCCGCGACCGGGTGCCGGGTTTCACCGGCGTCATCTCCGACCTTGGTGGCCCCACGGCCAATATGTACCGGCTGGCCTGCCGCGATCCGGAGATCGAGGCCCTGTGCCGGCGGCCGTCCTGTGTCTATCCGAAGATCTGCAGCAATCTGAATACCGACCATGCGCCGCTGATCAGTCTCTACCGCCGCGCGCGCGAGCTGCCCGGGGTGAAGAAGATCCTGATCGCCTCCGGCCTGCGCTACGACCTGGCGGTGGAGTCACCGGAATACGTGCGCGAGCTGGTTACCCATCATGTCGGCGGCTATCTCAAGATCGCGCCCGAACACACCGAGCCGGGGCCGCTGTCGAAGATGATGAAACCGGGAATCGGCACCTATGACCGATTCAAGCGCCTGTTCGAGCGCTATTCGCGGGCGGCCGGCAAGGAACAGTACCTGATTCCCTACTTCATTGCCGCCCACCCCGGTACCACCGACGAGGACATGCTGGCGCTGGCGCTGTGGCTGAAGCGCAACGGCTTCCGTGCCGACCAGGTGCAGACCTTCCTGCCCTCGCCCATGGCCACGGCCACGGCCATGTACCATTCCGGCCGCAATCCGCTGAAGCGGGTGCGGCGCGACGGTGAACGGGTGACCGTACCGAAGGGACTGAAGACCCGCCGCCTGCACAAGGCCTTCCTGCGTTACCACGACCCGGACAACTGGCCGCTGCTGAGGGAAGCGCTCAAGCGCATGGGGCGGGCGGACCTGATCGGCAACGGCAAGCGGCACCTGGTGCCGGCCTGGCAGCCGCGCGGCGAGCGCGTGGCGCGGAAGGGCGGGCGTGGAGCCAATGCATCGGCGGCGCGGCCCTTCCGCACCCAGCACACAGGATTGCCGCGGACACCCAAGCCCCCCGGCGGGCGGGGCACACGGGCCAAGCCGGGGGGCTTGGGTGTCCGCGGCAATCCTGTGTGCTGGGTGCGGAAGGGCGGGCGTGGAGCCAATGCATCGGCGGCGCGGCCCTTCCGCACCCAGCACACAGGATTGCCGCGGACACCCAAGCCCCCCGGCGGGCGGGGCACACGGGCCAAGCCGGGGCGCCGTTCCCGGCGACGCTGAGTCGGCCGACTGGCCCTGGCCCCCGATCGATGGCCACGGAACCCACCGTATCCACGGAAACGATCATTCAACACACTTGGAAGGAAACCGGCAGAGTGACCGACAGGTTCCGTGGATCCAGTGGATGCCGTGGCTATTATTCGCAATGGACTGCGGGCGCCATGAACCCGGCGCGTCAGTTCTTGCCGCTGCTGTCCTTGCGCAGGCCGAGGCGTTCGTCGATTTCGCGTTCGGCATCGAGCCAGTCGGCGACCGGATCGCCGGGGGCGAAACCGCGTTGCTCCGCGCGGAAATAGGCGGCCAGGGCGATCATCTGACGTCGGGTTTCCGGGGTGATTGCCTCGCTGTCGCCAGGAATGTCGGCGGGCTTGATGGTGCGCGTCTTGCGCGGGGTTCGGCGGGCGGTGGTGGTCTTCTCCGCAGTGGTCTGGCGCGTGCGCTTGCTGCTGGTGGTCATGCCTGCTTCCCCTGTGTGACGGTGAATCCCTGTCTGCCCTCTATGCCGTTGCGGCTGCGTCCGGGGCCTTCCCGCCTGAGTGTAGTCGGCCATTTTCGGGCTGCAAGGGGATCTCGCCACAAGACCGGAAGGACAAGCAGAACGGGCCCCGAAGGACCCGTCGATAGATCAGGGGGATACAGGCGGTTCAGGCGGCGGCTTCTTCGTCGTCCCTGGTAACGATCTGTTTTTCGTAGATGCTGGTGGTCTCGAACGGCCAGTCGCGGATGCCGCCTTCCAGCGAGAGTACGTCGAACTGGTTCTGGGCCAGGATCAGGGTGGCCACGGCGCTGCGGGCGCCGCCATGGCAGTAGACGATGTACTTCTTGTTCCGGTCCAGTTCCTCCATCCGATTGCGCAGCTCGAACAGCGGGATCAGGGTCGCGCCCGGGATGTGGTGGTCGTCGAACTCCTCCGGGTAGCGCACGTCGATCATCTCGTAGCCGGTTTCGAGCATGGTCTTGGCGACGCTGGGGTGGACGGTCTTGATCAGCGGGTTGCTGATCAGCTCCTCGAAGGCGCCCTTGTCCAGCACCAGCACCTCGCCGTCCTCGAGCATCTTCACCGACTCGCTGCGGGTGCTGCCCGAGATCAGGGCCTCGCAGCCGAAGGCATCGCCTTCGCCGATCTCGGCAATCTTGTGCAGTTCGTCATCGTACAGGCCACGCTGGTATACCTCGGCGCGGCCGCGGGTAATGATGTAGTAAGCGTCGCCCTGTTCACCCTGCTGGATGACGTATTCGCCTGCCTTGACCTCGCGGGTCCGCATGCGATGGAACGCGGCCTCGACCGTTTCCAGCGGCAGGCGCCGGAACACCAGCGAGTTGCGCACCCGCTCCAGCAGTTCGGCCACCTCGTCGTTGGTGTCCTCCATCATGTGCACCACTTCGTCCCAGGAGATGAGGTTGTCCAGCAGCTCGCGGTCCGCGTGGCAGATGATGGCGTCCTCGCGGGCCACCAGGGTGCTGCTCTGCGGTGCGGGCGGCAGCAGCACGGGCCGCTTGCGGGTGTCCTCGGGGCCGGCGATGGTCTTGATGGCGCCGGAATAGATGACCTCGAGCCGGCCCTCGACCACGAACAGGTAGTCCTGGTCCTTGCCGCCGGCGATCTGGAAGATCTCGCCGGCGCGCATTTCCACGAAGCGGACGATATTGACCACCTCCCTGATGCGTTCCTCGGACAGCAGGTTGAAGGGCTGGTAGTGCCTGGACAGGCGGTCCAGGATGTGATCCATCTTGGCGCTCATCATGGTCGGGTCCTCCACTGGGTGGTCAGGGCATTCGTCACAGATAGTTCAGCGGGATCTTCAGGTAGGCAACCTGATTGTCCTCGGGGTCCGGCAGGTGGCCGGCGTTGATGTTCACCTGCAGGCTGGGAAACAGCAGGCGCGGTGCCGAGAGGCCCTTGTCGCGCTCGGTGATGCGGGCGACGAAGGTCTCCTCGTCGATGTCGGCGGGCAGATCGACATTGCGCTGTTTCGATTCGCCGATGGTGGTCATGTACTGCAGGTCACGACCGCTGGGGTAGTCGTGGCCGACGAACACCCGGGTGTCGTCGGGCAGGGTATACAGGCGCCGGGTCACGGAACGGTAAAGGTCCCGGGCGCTGCCGCGGGGGAAGTCGCAGCGGGCCACGCCGATGTCCGGGACGAACAGGACGTCGCCGGTGAACAGCATGTCGCCGATGCGGTAGGTCAGGCAGGCAGGCGTATGGCCGGGCGTGTGCATCACCTCCACGGTGAAGCTGCCGGCCTCGAGCCGGTCGCCGTCGGCCAGCAACCGGTCGAACTGGCTGCCGTCGGCGGGAAAATTCTTGAAGTTGAATATCCCGGCGAAGATTTCCTGCACCACGCGGATGTTCTCGCCGATGCAGAACTGCGCGCCCAGGCGCGACTTGAGTTCGCTGGCGCCGCTGAGGTGATCGGCATGCACATGGGTGTCCAGGATCCAGTGCACCTTGAGCTTGTGCTCGCGGATGAAGGCCTCGACCCGCTCGACCGACTCGGTGAAGGTGCGCCAGGGCACGGTGTCGAGATCGAGCACGGGGTCGATGACCACCGCATCGCCGGTGTGCTCGTCATGGACCACGTAGGTCATGGTGAAGGTGCGTCCGTCGTCGAAGAAGGCTTCAACCTGCATTGCGGGGCTTCCTGTCGGCTTGTTCGATGGGGGCTTCGGCTGGTGTCGCGAGCAAGGGTGTTAGCGGCCGCGGACGCGGGCGCTTGAGAGTGAATATCAAGGTATTCTGACACGGTTCGCGGCGGGAATTCCGCAGCGAAGCCTGGTCACGGACAACAAAAAACCCCGCCGGGGCGGGGTTTCGCCGGACCGGTTCGCGGCCGGGTCAGGCGTGCGAGCCGGACATGTCCCAGGCGTAAGTGCAGTCGAGGTGAGTGCGCACCCGGATCAGGCCGGACATGCCGTCCTCCACCATGCACTCGGCGGGCGTGCGGCGGCGCAGGTGCTTGTTGCGCTTGCGCAGCCAGTGCAACCCCATCTGCGGATTGTGCGGGAACATGGTGCGCAGGGCATCGGCGATGCCGAGCAGCTGCTCGATGCGTTCCATGGTGGCCGGGTTGTCGGGCAGGGCCTCGCCCATGTCGCGGTAACGGTTGATGCGCCGCGCCGGGGTGCCCTCGGGCAGCGCCAGGATGCGGACCTGGTCGCTGTTGTCCATGCCCCAGCGGTCGAGGATGTTGATGACCGCCCGGGTCAGGGCCTTGCGTTCTTCGTCGGTAAGATTTTCCAGCATGGTTCTGCTCCTGTGCCGGCCGCGCCGCGGCCGGTATTTCAAATTCGTTGTTCGCCGGCGCTCAGTGTTCCGGCTTGCCGTCCTTGCCGCCGCGCAGGCTGTTCACGTCCAGCTTGACCACCACCTCGCTGCGCGGTTCGTCGATGAACCGCGGGCGCATGTTCATGGGCCGGCCGTGTTCCTCGGCCAGCTCCTGCTCGCGCGAGGCGATCAGCGAGAGGCAGTTGCGGATCAGGTTGACGGTTTCCTCGGTGAGGGGGTGGCGAAAGCCCGGCTTGGCATGGGTATCCTTGGCCACGCTGGTCAGGGTGCGCTTCATCATGCGCAGGATGCGCTCTTCCTTGGTGAGTTCCGGCTGTTCGGACATGCTGTTGACTACCTCATGGAACCGCCGGAGGCCGTTGCCCGGCGTGGTTCTTGATCGAAACGGTCGGATATTATGCCATGTTGGCCCGTCCGTTTCACCCGCTGGTCGCCTCGGCGGCCTGGGCGGCTTCGTCCACGAAGCAATAGGACCAAGGGGTGTCTGTAATAGATTCAATCGGTTGTGTCAATCCCGGGGTGGGGGCGGCCTCGCTTTCATGGATGCCCCAGATTTCCAGGAAGAGGCGGGCGCGGGCGCCCTGGTGACGCCAGCGCCAGGTCTCCGGGGCCGATTGCCCGCCACAGGCCCGGCAGCGACCGCCCGCGTTCAGGACCTGGGCGGCCGGTGCGCTGGCACGGCAGTGCGGGCAGCGCGGCCGCGCCCGGCTGCCCGCGCGCCATACCGGTATCGGAAACAGGGGGCCGAGATGCAGATGACAGAAGCGGCCCAGACGTGCCGCCTCCGCGCGGGCGCCCGGATCGTCCGGCGGGGCCAGCTCCAGGGCCGGCGAACAGCCGACCAGGCTCACCAGCTCCAGGAAGCGGTCGCCGGCCTCGAAGTGACGGCGGCCGTCCAGCTCGAAGGGTGCGCCCAGCAGGCCGAGCTCGCTCAGTGCCGAGCGGAGTCGCGCCTCCAGATCCGGAATCGGCGTTATATCAGTGGGATACAGCAGCAGCTTGGGCGTGCGCATGGCGGTCGTGAACCTCAGCGCCCGCGGCGGGAGAGCAGGCAATCGGCCGCGGCATTGATCTCCTGCAGCCGGCGCGTGTCGCCCCCGCGGTCCGGGTGGTGTTCCATGGCCAGCTTGCGGTAGCGGTGGCGGATGGCCGCCTCGTCGGCATCCGCCGGCAGGCCCAGTACCTTGAGGGCGTCGCCGCGCTGGTCGAAGCGGGCGAACCGGCGCCAGAAACTGTCCAGCAGGCGTTCCACCTCGGCCCGGCCGGTGCGTTCGAGGTTGCCCATATCCAGGTAATAGTCGCGCAGCGGATCGGTGTCGCCGATGCCTTTGCCCGTCTGCTCCCGCCAGGGCAGCAGCTGGATCTGCAACGCAGAGATGCGCAACCGCCCGCGGCCGGCTGCGTGCAGGCGCTCCTGCAAGCGGTAAAGGGCGTTGAACAGCAGGAAATGGATCCGGAACAGAACCTCGGGGTCCTGCAGCGACGGGATCTCGAGATCGCAGTCGGGATGCTCGCGCAACGCCACGATCAGCGCATGTTCGCTGAGCCCGGCGGGATGGGCCTTGAGGATGCGGTACAAAATGTCGGGCAGCAGGCGGGCAGTCATATGATCGGAGGTGTGATGCGGGTCACGGCGTGGCGTTCAACTGGGCACCAGCATAGCCGATAAAGACCTAGCACGCATATTGCACCAAGGCGGAAGCGGGCGGCGGGTCATTTGTTGGGCTGGCGGGCAATAAACCGGATTCCTGCCCCCATGGTCCAGACCCCGGTTTGTGTCCGCCCGCTTCCTGCTGCGGCCCTGGCGGATTTTCGCCCGCCCTCGGGGGCGCTTCACTCAAGCCGTAGCGACGGCTATGGCTTGAGCGCCAGCCCTCCCCGAGCCCGGCTGCAGATCCGCCATCATCCGCAGCCCTTGATGCAACATGCGGGCGAGAGAGGTGAATTCATGGCCGGATCGACCTTTTCACTGTATCGCGACGCCACCCTGTTCGACCGGGCCGCGGCGCGGCTGGCGGCCGCCGTGCGGGGCCGGCTGCCGGCGCGCATTGAGCTGCGCTGGGCGTTGGTGCTGGCCACGGGCGGGCTGCTTCTGCTGCTGTTGGCGGTGTTCCAGTTGCTGTCCGCCTGGCTCGGCGGGCCGGCGGCGACCGCCCATCTGTTCGCCGCGCTCCTGCTTCCCTGGCCCGCTGGGCGACTGCTGGCGGCTGCCGAACAGGCGGCGCGACCGACCCCGCCCTCCCGGCCGGCCCGAGCCGTCCCGCCTCGGCCCCGACTGGCCGGTACCGCCTTCCTGACCGAGGTCCGGCGTGCCGGGGTCAATGTGCGCATCGCGCGGTCCCTGTATGCCGCCGGGGTGCGGTCGCTCGACGACCTGCGCCGTGCCAGCGATGCCGAACTGCTGGCCATCCGCGGCGTCGGCCCGGCCACCGTGCGGCGCCTGCGCGCCCACCTCGACCAGGGCTGAACCCGTCGCGCGGCGGATTGCATCGTCGCCTGCGACGTGCAAAGGTGATTTTCCCGCATCAAGGGAGCGTCACCATGAACGCCGAGCGACCCTACAGCATCCATGCCCTCGAACTGGGGCCCATGGAAAACTTCATCTACCTGATCCAGGACCACGCCAGCGGGCGCGCCGCAGTGGTCGACCCGGCCTGGGAAGTGCCGCAGATCCTGGCCCTGGCTGAACGGCTGGGCGTGCGTATCAGCGACATCCTGCTCACTCACAGCCACCACGACCACATCAACGGCATCGAGGAGGTGCTGGCGGCCTCCGATGCCCAGCTCCACCTGCTGAAGCCCGAGGCCGAGTTCTGGGGGCAGCACCTGGACCTGCCCACGCTGCATCACGGCGGCGACCGCATCCGCGTTGGCGAGACCGAGATCGAAGTGCTGCACACACCGGGGCACACGCCGGGCTCGGCCTGCTATCGGGTCGGCGACGATCTGATTACCGGCGACACCCTGTTCGTCTATGGCTGTGGTCGTTGCGACCTGCGCGGCGGCGATCCCGAGCAGATGTTTCATACCCTCAATGACCTGGTGCACAAGCTGCCGGAAGACACCTGCATCCACCCGGGTCACAACTATTCCGTGGCCGAGGTATCGACCCTGCGCGAACAGATCGAGGGCAACCCCTTCCTCCACTTCGATGACCTGAAGCGCTTCACCCACTACCGGATGCACTACCACGACCGCCATCGCCACGAACCCTACGGGCCGGTGCCGAAGGGGCAGGAGATGGTGGAGGCGTGAGGCGTGAGGAAAGGGTCGCGGGAACCGGACGGCTTGCGGACACTCCTCGCCTAACGCCCGCCGCTCACGTCTCACGCCCGAACCTCCGCGCCACATAGGCCTCGACGATGGCCTGGAAGTCCTCGGCGATGCGCTCGCCCTTGAGGGTGACGTCCTTTTCGCCGTCGATGTAGACCGGGGCCACGGGGCGTTCGCCGGTGCCGGGGAGGCTGATGCCGATGTCGGCGTGGCGGCTTTCGCCGGGGCCGTTGACCACGCAGCCCATCACCGCCACGGTCATGTTTTCCACGCCGGGATAGCGTGTCCGCCAGGCGGGCATCTGCCGGCGCAGATAATCCTGGATGTCGCGTGCGAGCTGCTGGAAATAGGTGCTGGTGGTGCGGCCGCAGCCGGGGCAGGACACCACCGCCGGGGCGAAGGCGCGCAGTTCCATGGCCTGCAGGATCTCCTGTGCGACCCGGACCTCCTCGGTGCGATCGCCGCCGGGCTCGGGGGTGAGCGAGATGCGCAGGGTGTCGCCGATGCCTTCCTGCAGCAGCACGGCCAGGGCCGCCGTGGAGGCGACCACGCCCTTCATGCCCATGCCGGCCTCGGTCAGTCCGAGGTGCAGCGGGTAGTCGCAGCGGCCGGCGAGGTCGCGGTAGACGGCGATCAGGTCCTGAACCCCGCTCATCTTCACCGACAGGATGATGCGGTCGTGGCCGAGACCCAGTGCCTCGGCCTGCTGCGCGCTCTCCAGTGCCGAGGTGATGAGCGCCTCGCGCATCACGGCATCGGCCTCCAGCGGTTCGGGGCGCCGGGCGTTTTCGTCCATCAGCCGCGCCACCACCGACGGGTCGAGGCTGCCCCAGTTGACGCCGATCCGTACCGGCTTGTCGTGGCGGCAGGCCAGCTCGATGATGGTGGCGAACTGTTCGTCGCGCTTGCGACCGCGGCCGACGTTGCCCGGGTTGATGCGGTACTTGGCCAGTGCCTCGGCGCAGGCGGGATGGCGTTCCAGCAGCTTGTGGCCGTTGAAGTGGAAGTCGCCGATCAGGGGTACGCGCAGGCCCACGGCGTCGAGGCGGTCGCGGATGTGTGGTACGGCTGCCGCCGCGGCCTCGCAGTTGACGGTGATGCGCACCAGTTCCGACCCGGCGCGGGCCAGTTCGGCCACCTGGGTCGTGGTGGCCTGGACGTCGGCGGTGTCGGTGTTGGTCATGGACTGCACCGCGATCGGTGCCTCGCCACCGACGGTGACGGGGCCGACCTGAACGGGCACGCTGCGGCGGCGCCGGATGGGGCTCTGGTTCATGGGAACTCTTGGGGCGTTGCCTGGGAATGCGGCCGCATTATCGCAGGCGCCCGGCGCCCGCACCACCAGCCCGGTCAGTCGCCGGCGCCGATTTCCACCGGCCGGGCAGGGTCACTGATCCACTCGCTCCAGGAACCGGGATAGAGGCGGGCACCGCCCAGCCCGGCGTGTTCCAGCGCCAGCAGGGTCTGGCAGGCGGTGACGCCCGAACCGCACATGACGATGCAGCGCGAGGCGTCGTCGCTGCCGAGGATGCGGCCGTACATCTTGCGCAGGACCTCGGGCGGCAGCAGGCAGTCCGACGCATCGAGATTCTTGCGCCAGGGCAGGTTGCGGGCGCCGGGTATGTGGCCGGCCACGGGGTCGATGGGCTCGCGCTCGCCGAGGAAGCGTTCCTCGTCGCGCACGTCCAGCAGGCAGACGCCGTCGTCGTCGAGGCTGTCGCACAGTTGTCGGGCATCCACCGTCAGTGCCTCATCGGGCCGTGGGTGAAAGACCACGGGCGCCGGATCGGGCGGCCGCTCGGTCGACAGCGGCCGGTGTTCGTCGGTCCACTTTTCCAGCCCGCCGTCCAGTACCGCCACTGCCGGGTGACCGAGCCAGCGCAGCAGCCACCACAGCCGGGCCGCGGTGGCCCCGCCCTGGGCGTCGTAGCAGACCACCTGGGTATCGGGACCTATGCCCCAAAGGCCGAAGGTACGCGCCAGGGTTTCGGAATCGGGCAGGGGGTGACGGCCGCTGGTCGACGTGACCGGACCGGACAGGTCGCGTTCCAGATGGGCGTGCAGGGCGCCGGGGATGTGGCCCTGCTGCCAGGCCTCCTCGCCGGCCTCGGGATGCAGCAGGTCGAAGCGACAGTCGATGATGCGCCAGTCCGGGTCCTCGAGGTGTTCGGCGAGGGTGGCGGTGGAAACGATGGTTGAGTGGGTCATCTGGTTGTTCTAGCCCGCATGGGGCGCCAGGGATTCGATTCTCAGGGCGAAGCTGGCAAGGCAGGCTGGGCGATCGCCCGCAGCAGCATGGCCATCGCCATGGTTCAAGGGGGATCGGTCAGGCTGTGAAGCCGGATTCGCCCTGAAATCGAACAGGCACACTATCGTTCCAAATGCAGGCACATTATGGCCTCCCCGGCCTTGTATGCTAGCTTGCGTTCTGCCCTCGCGCGCGCGCCCTGGTGTCCTGTGCGGGCTGGCCTCCCCTGCGGCGGGCGGCCGCGGGTTGCGCGGCGCAATGGGCGGATTTTGCAACGGGCGGGCGCGGGGGTAAAGGCGGATGCGCTTCGGCATCGACCTGGGCGGGACCAAGATCGAACTGGCAGCCATCGAGGATTCGGGGGCCATCCGCTGGCGGCGGCGCGTGCCCACGCCCCGGGGCGACTACGAGGCCACCCTGCGGGCGATGGCGGCGCTGGTGGCCGAGGCCGAGGCGGAACTGGGTGCGCGTGCCAGCGTGGGCGTGGCCACGCCGGGTTCGCTGTCACCGCGAACCGGCCGCCTGCGCAACAGCAATTCGGTGTGCCTGAACGGCCGTCCGCTGGGCGAGGATCTGGCGGCGCTGCTGGATCGTCCGGTGCGGCTGGCCAACGATGCCAACTGTCTGGCGCTGTCGGAGGCCCGAGACGGGGCCGCGGCCGGCGCTGGCACGGTGTTCGCCGCCATCCTCGGCACGGGCACCGGCGCCGGCATTGCCGTCGATGGCACCATCCTGAGCGGCGCCAACGGCATCGCCGGCGAGTGGGGGCACAATCCGCTGCCCTGGCCCGGGCCCGGGGAGACACCCGGGCCGAGCTGCTGGTGCGGGCTGCAGGGCTGCATCGAGACCTTTCTGTCCGGTCCCGGCTGGCTGGCGCGCGAGCAGGCGGCGGGGCTGGATTACGCCAGCCCGGAGGCCATGGTTGCGGCCGCGGCGCGGGGTGACGCGAACGGGGAGGCCGCGCTGGACCGCTATGCCGACCGGTTGGCCCGTGCGTTGGCCCAGGTCATCAACCTGCTGGATCCGGACGTGATCGTGCTCGGCGGCGGCCTGGGTCGCATCACCGCTCTGTACGAAAGAGTGCCCGCGCGCTGGGCACGCTGGATCTTTTCCGATCGCGTCATTACCCGGCTGGTGCCGCCCCGGCACGGGGACTCCAGCGGGGTGCGCGGGGCGGCCTGGCTGTGGGCCCCCGGCGAGTGGCCGGGCTGAGCCGCAGCGGGCGTCTCCAACCACCGGTGACAGCGGGTATACTTGGCGGCCCGTGTGATTCATAATTCCTGATTGCTTTGATCGGGAATGGGGCAGTGTCCCCGCGAGCAACCGGAGCCGAGATATGACACCCAGGGCCAGCCGTTTCGTCGATCTGCCCGATCCCTTCGCGATGCGCCGGGGTGGCGTGCTGCGGGGCGCGCGGCTGGCCTACGAGACCTGGGGCGAGCTGGCCCCGGCGCGCGACAACGTGGTGGTGCTGTTCACCGGCCTGTCGCCCTCGGCGCACGCGGCCTCCAGCGAGGCGGATCCGACGCCCGGCTGGTGGGAATTCATGATCGGCCCGGGGCGCCCGATCGACACCGACCGCTATCACGTCATCTGTTTCAATTCCCTGGGCAGCTGCTTCGGCTCCACCGGCCCGGCCTCCATCGATCCCGCCACCGGCCGCCGCTACGGCATGCGCTTTCCGGAACTCACCATCGAGGACATCGCCGCCGCCGCGCATGCCGCGCTGGCGGCGCTCGGCCTGCCCCGGGTCGACACCGTGATCGGCGCCTCGCTGGGCGGGATGACGGCGCTGGCCTTCGCGGTCCAGTTTCCCGAGGCCCTGGACCGGCTGGTGACCATCTCCTCGGCCGCCCACGCCCTGCCCACGGCGCTGGCCATCCGCTCGCTGCAGCGCGAGGTGATCCGCAACGATCCTGCCTGGATGAACGGCGATTACGAGACCGAACCGGTCGAGGGCATGCGCGTGGCGCGCAAGATCGGGCTGCTGTCCTACCGCTCGGCCGTCGAGTGGAACCAGCGCTTCGGTCGCGAGCGGGTGCCGGGCGCGGAGGAACGGCCACCGTTCGGCATCGAGTTCCAGGTCGAGTCCTACCTGGAGGTCAATGCGCGAAAATTCATCGGCACCTTTGATGCAAACTGCTATCTCTATCTTTCTCGCGCCATGGACTGGTTCGATCTGGCCGAGCATGGCGGTACGCTCAACGCCGCCATGGCGCGCCTGGCCACGCGCGACAACCTGGTGGTGGGTGTGGAAACCGATTTCCTGTTTCCGCTCGCCCAGCAGGAGGAGATTGCCGACGCCATGCGCGAGGCCGGCCTGCGGGTCGAATTCGCCGCGCTGCCCTCGCTGCAGGGCCATGACGCCTTCCTCTGCGACCAGGCCCGCTTCAGCGACGCGATCGGCCGCTTTCTCAAGCGCGAGGCGCGCGCCAGTGGCCGCGTGAACCGCCTGGTCGGCCTGTGACGCAGACGAGCGGGGCCACCGAGGTCCGGATTGGCGGAACCTCGGTGCATGGTGACATCGATGTGCAAGAGCTGTCATGAGAAGAAGCAAGCGCGTCTATCCCGGAATCCACAATGACGAATTCGGCGGCATGACGGACATCGGCAAGATGATCCGCGATGCCTGGGTGTTCGGCATCCTCCCCGAGACCCAGACCTGCGAGGGTTGGGAGTACAGTCGGCTGGAGGCACTGTATGACCAGGTATTCTCCGCCTGGGAGCCCTACGGCCATCTCGTCAGCCGCCTGCCCGACGAACTCCGCGAGCGGCACCGGCGCATCCACGATGAGGCGCTGGCCCGTGCCCGCGAACTGGGCTGGGACGCCGAGCCCCGAGACGACGACTGAAGCGCCGGGTTAACAGCGGGGTCGGTCTCAAACACAACGTCGCCAAGGCCTGCTCGAACATCGACGTGCGCTCAAGCAGCGCCACGACAACATCGTCCCGCTGTTCGCCGGCTGATTCCCGGAGTCATTCCCCGTGCTGGAGTGCGTCGCCGACGGCATCCGCCAGATGGCGGATCTGCCCTTTGCCGGGCTGGGTGCCGTGGGCACGTTTGCCGGTTTGACAGGTTGCCGGATCGGGATCGGTTTCAGCCGCGCTGGTAGGTGCCCATGAGTACGGCCTCCTCGATGATGCGCGAGGCCATGGCCAGCTCGAGTTCCGCCTTGGTCGGTTCGTTCAGATCCGGCAGCAGGGCGTCGAGCGCATACAGCTTGAAGAAGTAGCGATGGCGCCCGATGGGCGGGCAGGGGCCGCCATAACCGGTGCTGTTCCAGTCATTGAGGCCTTCGAGGGTTCCCGGGGGCAGGGCGGTGACGCCTTCCGGCAGCGCCCGGCAGTCCGGCGGCAGGTTGTAGAGGATCCAGTGCACCCAGGTCATGCGCGGGGCCGCGGGATCGGGCGCGTCCGGGTCGTCGACGATGAGCACGAAGCTCCGGGTGCCTTCCGGCACCTCGTCCCAGGCCAGGGGCGGTGAAACGTCGTCGCTGTCGCAGGTATGGCGGCGGGGGATCTCGCCGCCATGGACAAAGACGGGGGAATGCAGGGTCAGTGGCATGCAGTGCTCCTTGGCGCGGGTCCGGCGTCCGTCCTAAGCTTAGACGACTTTCTGTCGTTCGATCGATCGGAACCGGACAAGGGAGAAGACATGTCGGCAACGATGCAAGCCATGATCATCCGGCGCTTCGGACCGCCGGAGGTGTTCGAGCGGGCCGAACTGCCGCGACCGGAAGCGGGCCCGGGGGAAGTTCTGATCCGGGTGGCGGCCTCAAGCGTCAATCCGGTGGACGCCAAGATCCGTCGTGGCGAGGTGCCGGTCGGCCCGGAATTTCCGGCCGTGCTGCATGCCGATGTCGCGGGCGTGGTGGCGTCGGTCGGTGAAGGTGTCGAGGATTTCGCGCCCGGCGACGAGGTTTATGGCTGTGCCGGCGGCGTGCGCGGTCTGCCGGGGGCGCTGGCGCAGTACATGGTCGCCGACGCGAGACTGGTCGCGCCCGCACCGCGCAGCCTGCCGCTGGTCGAGAGCGCCGCGTTGCCGCTGGTGTCGATCACGGCCTGGGAGGCGCTGGTGGAACGCGGTGCGGTGCAGTCGGGCGAGAACATCCTGGTGCATGGTGGCACCGGCGGCGTTGGCCACGTTGCGGTCCAGCTCGGCAAGTGGCGGGGCGCGCGGGTGGTCGCCACCTGCGGCAGCGACATCAAGCAGGCGCAGGCCCGGGCGCTGGGCGCGGATGCGGCACTCGATTACACCGCCAGCACCCCGGCGGACTGGGTCGAGCGCCAGACCGATGGCGTCGGCTTCGACCTGGTGTTCGATACCGTCGGGGGACAGGTGCTCGCCGACGCCATTTCCGCCATTCGCATCAAGGGTCGGGTGGTGACCATCAGCGGCCGGTCCACCCTGGATATCAAGCCGCTGTTCCAGAAGGGGGCGAGCCTGCACACGGTGTTCATGCTCCTGCCCATGCTCACCGGCATGGGCCGCGAGGCGCACGGTGCCATCCTGCGCGAGATCGCCGGGCTGGTCGATGCGGGTCGGCTGCGTCCGCTGCTGGATGCGCAACGCTTCGGTTTCTCGCAGGTGGCCGATGCCCATGCCCGGCTGGAGTCCGGGCAGGCGACGGGCAAGATCCTGCTGGTGAACGATCTCTGATCGGGGAGCGGAACGCACAAGGCGGGCCTCGGCCCGCCTTGGGCAATATGCGGGCGGGTTTCAGCCGCGGCGTCGCGCCACGCCGGCCAGCAGGCCGAGGCCACTGGCGAACAGCCACACGGCGGCCGGTACCGGCACGGCCTGGACCTCCCAGCCCACGTCGCGCAGCCCGGCCCAGTCCAGTTCGGTGAAGCGCTTGCGCTCACCGGCCGCGATACTGGGGGTCATGGCGGGCTCGCCCTCGCCCGGGCTGAGGGTGCCCGTCGCCCAGTGGCCCAGGTCGCTGCTCAGGGGCACGGCCCCGCCGTAGACGCTGATGCTGTTGCTGCAGGTGAAGTCCCCGCTCGCGCTCACGCAACTGTCCCAGGAGGGCGCGGTGCCCAGGCCAAGCACATGGCCGAGTTCATGCAGTGCCACGCTGAAGAAGTCGAAGCCGGAGAAGCTCTCGTCGGTGGTGACGTCGTCGTCGAAATACCAGCTCGTGGCGTTGTCGAAGGTAATGGCGCCGCCCCAGCGCGAAAAGTCGGTGGGCGGCGAATCGTCGACACCGGCCTGGCCGCGGGTTCGCGCATTGTCCAGGAAGGTTGTAGTGCCGCGGGCGCTCCAGCCGCCCGGTCCACCCGCACCGAGCGTGGTGCCCCCGAGCGACCGGGCGCCGACATAGACAACGATGGTATTGGCGGCGACATCATAGTTGCCGAGCCTGACTTCGGTGCCCGTGCCCGGGTCGTCGAAGATGGCGGTGAAGTCGTTGATGCCTTGGCTGTCGATCGCGGTCAACTGGTCATTGAGGCGGTTGCCGAGATAGCTGGCGGCGGCTTCCATGACCGCCTGCTGGGTGGGGCCGAAGAAGCCACTGTCGTAGCTGTAGTCGATCTGGATGGTCAGTGCCGAGGCGGGCGCGGCAGCGACCAGCAGCATGCCAGCCAGAAGGCTGGAACGAACGCGGCGGTGACAGGCCATGAAGCGATTCTCCTTGATTGGTGTGATGTTTGTCTGAATACCGAGTTCGGGCGAGGCGCGGGTCAATGCAAGTTGGATGCCTGATCTCGTCTCCCTGCGGGCAATCAGCAGGTTACCCGCTGCTGGGGTCGCTGCTGTCGAGCGATGCAAGGAAACCCGACGCGGGTGTCGACCTCTTGGCAGCGGCTTTTTACGCTTTCCATACCGGTATTTCAAGGGATGATGATGGTCGGGCACACCGGCAGCGATTCAGGCCCTGTTAGCTGTCTCGACATCACTCCGAGCGCAGCGCTTCGATGGGGTCCAGCCGCGCCGCCCGTCGCGCCGGCAGGATACCGGCGGCCAGCCCGATCAGGGTGGAACCGGCCAGCGCCGCGATCACGTAGGGCCAGGCCGGGTGCAGCGGCAGGCTGGGCAGCAGCTGGCCGAGCAGCAGGGCGCCGCCGAGGCCGAGCCCGAGCCCGAGCAGGCCGCCGAGGGTGGCCAGCAAAGCCGATTCGCCCAGGAACAGCAGCAGGATGTCCCGCCGGGTGCTGCCCAGCGCCCGCAGCAGGCCGACCTCGGCGGTGCGCTCGCTGACGGCGATGGTCATGATGGTGAGAATCCCCACCGAGCCGACGGCGAGCGAGATGCCGCCGAGACCGGCCACGGCCAGGGTCAGCACGTCGAGGACCGAGCCCAGCACCTCGAGCATCTGTTTCTGGGTGGTGATGGTGACATCGTCGCGGCCGTGGCGGGCGCTGATCAGGCGGCGGATACCGGCCACCAGCTCGTCCTCGTCGGTGCCCGGCTGGTAGAGCACGTCGATCTCCATCACGCCGGTACGATTGAACAGCTCCAGTGCGCGGGCGGTGGGCAGGTAGAGGGTGTCGTCCAGATCGAAGCCCAGCATGGTGCCCTTGGGGCGCATGACGCCGATGATCCGGAAGCGATGGCCGGCCACCCGCACCTGGGCGCCGAGCGGGCTGCGGTTGCCGAACAGTTCCCGCTTCAGCCGGCTGCCGAGCACGGCCTGGGTGCGCGCCGCGTGGGGGTCGCCGTCCTCGAGGAAGCGGCCGGCGGCGACCTCGAAGCGGAAGGCCTCCGGAAATTCGGGGCCGACGCCATAGACCATGGTGCGGCGCTTGCGGCCGTTGCCGCGCACCTCGGCGTTGCCCCACAGGGCCGGCACTACGGCGCGCACAGCGGGCAGGCGCTCCAGCGCAAGGGCATCGTCGAGGGTGAGCGGGCGCGGGCTGCCGAAGATGCCGATGGAGGCGCCATGGGTCTGGGCCTTGCCGGGGTTGATGGCCACGATGTGGGTGCCGAACTGGGTGAACTCGGCGACCACGAAGCGGTGTATGCCCTCGCCGACAGCGGTCAGTAGCACCACGGCAGCGATGCCGATGGCGATGCCCAGCGCGGTGAGCCGGCTGCGACCGCGGGCGGCGCGCACGCTGGAAAAGGTGAGCTGCAGCAGGTCGCGGGTGCGCATCTCAGTGCCTCGCCAGCGCCTGGATGGGATCGAGGCGCGCCGCCTGCCGCGCCGGCAGCCAGCCGAACAGCAGCCCGGTGCACAGGGCGATGCCGAGGCTGCCGGCCAGCGCCCAGGCCGGCGCGCCACCGGCCAGGGCCGGTGCCAGCCGGCCCAGGACCCAGCTCCCGGCCAGGCCCAGCAAGAGGCCCAGCAGCGCGCCGGTCAGTGCCAGCAGGGCCGCTTCGGCCAGGAACAGGAGGGAGACCATGCGCCCCGAGGCACCGATGGCACGCAGCAGGCCGATCTCGGTGGTGCGCTGGGCGACCGCGATCAGCATCACGTTCATCACCAGTATCCCCGCGACGCCCAGACTGATGGCGGCGATGCCGGCGACGGTGAGGGTGAGCGCACGAAAGATGTCGTCGAAGGCGCCGAGCACCGCGTCCTGGGTAATGACCGTGAAGTCCTCCTCGCCCTGGTGGCGTTCGGTGAGGGTGCGGCGCACGAAGGCCTTGAGCGTCTCCATGTCTTCCCGGCTGCGGGCCTCGATCAGGATGCGGAACAGGGAGCGGGTGTCGTAGAGCTGCTGGGCGCTGGCCACCGGCACGATCACCAGCTCCTCAACGTCCACGCCGATGGAACGCCCCTCGGGCGCGAGGACGCCGATCACCCGGCAGCGCCGGTCGGCGACCCGCAGCCACCGGCCCAGGGCCGGCTGGGCGCCGAACAGCTCGTGGCGCACCCTGGCGCCCAGTACGCACACCGGGCTGGCGAGGCCGGGGTCGCCGGCCGGCAGGAAGCGGCCTTGCGCCAGGGGCCAGTGCCGGATTGCGAGCAGCTCGGCGGTCGAGCCCAGCACTGGCGCCTCCCGTTCCAGCCCGCCGGCGGCGACCAGCGCGGAGCCCACCACCACCGGGGCCACGCGCCGCACCGCCGCATGGCGGGTCAGGGCCAGGGCGTCGTCCAGGGTGAGATCGCGGGGGGTGGCGCCCATGGCCATGGCGACGCCGGCACCGCCGGTCTCGTTGCGGCCGGGCACGACGATCAGCAGGTGGCTGCCCAGCGAGGCGAACTGGCCGATCACGTACTGGCGCGCGCCTTCACCCAGCGCGGTCAGCAGGATGACCGCGGCCACCCCGATGGCCATGGCCAGCACCATGAGCGCGCTGCGCAGGCGGAAACCGCGCAGGGCGCCGGCCGCATAGCGGCCCAGGTCAGTCGCGCGCAGCATCCGTCCCGGCCCGCAGGTCGCTTACCAGACGGCCGTCGCGCAGCTTCAGCCGGCGACCGGCGCGATTGCCCAGTTCCGGGTCGTGAGTGACGACGATCAGGGTCACCCCCTCGCGGTTGAGCGCTTCCAGCACGGCGACGATGTCGTGGCCGGAGGCGCGGTCGAGGTTGCCGGTGGGCTCGTCGGCCAGCAGCAGGCCGGGGCGCATGATGGTGGCCCGCGCGATGGCCACGCGCTGGCGCTGGCCGCCGGAGAGCTGGTCCGGGCGGTGATCGGCGCGGTCGCTCATGCCCACCGCCGCCAGTGCGCGCGCCACGCTTTCGCGGCGTTCGGCGGGGTCCACGCCTTCCAGGATCAACGGCAGCTCGACGTTCTCGGCCGCGGTCATGCGCGGCACCAGGTGAAAGAACTGGAACACGAAGCCGATGTGCCGGCGCTGCACCTCGGCCAGCGCCTTGTCGTCGAGGGCGGTGACGTCGCGGCCGTCGAGGCGGTAGCGGCCGGCGGTGGGACGGTCGAGCAGGCCGATCAGGTGCAGCAGGGTCGACTTGCCGGAGCCCGAGGGGCCCATCACCGAGACGTATTCGCCGTCCTCGATGCGCAGGTCGATGCCATCGAGGGCGCGCACCTCCTGGTCGCCGACCCGGTAGTGGCGATGGATGCCCTCCAGCTCGATCACGGGCCGGTCGGCTCCGATTCCGGCTGCACGCGGGCGCCGTCGACCACGCCTTCGCGGTCGATGGAAGTGGCCACGCGCTCGCCGGCCTCTAGCCCCTCCAGCACCTCGGTCCACTGCCAGTTGGCGATGCCGGTCTTCACGGTGCGTGCGTGCAGGGTGCCGCTGTCGGCGTCGTAGACCAGGACCTTCGGACCCTCCAGCAGCGCCTCGGTGGGTACCCGCAGGCTGTCCTCGTGGCGCTCGAGCAGGATCTCGACATCGGCGCTGTAGCCGGGCTTGAGATCGTCGGTCACGCCGGGGACATCGAAGTCGGCCTCGATCTCCACCGTGCGCGCCTCGCGTTCGCGGTCCCGGACGTAGGGTGCCACCCGGCGCACCTTGCCGGGGAAACTGCGCTTCGGAAAGGCGTCGAGATGGATGCGCACCGGTTGCCCGGGCTGCACGCGCGGGGCATCGACCTCGTCCAGCGGCGCGCTGACATACAGGCAGCAGCCGTCGATCAGATCGACCGCCGGCGGCGTGGCCACGCCGACCGGCGAGGGGGTGACGAACTCGCTCAGCTCGCCGTTGATCTCGGCGACGATGCCCGGGAAGGGCGCCAGCAGCCGGGTGCGGGCCACCGCGGCCTCGGCCACCTGCAACCGGGCCGCGGCCACCTCGCGTTCGCCCCGGGCCGCGGCGCAACGAGCCCGGGCCGCGCGCGCCTGGCCCGCGGCCTGGTCGCGCCGTTCCTCGGCGGCCGCCTTCTGCCGGTACAGGCGCTCGATGCGGCGAGCGTCGCGCTCGGCCACCTCGGCCAGCACGCAGGCCTCCTCGGCGCGCGCACCGGCGGCGGCGAGCTGCTGCTCGGCGAGCGTGCGTTCAGCCTTGAGGTCCTGGTTCCAGAGTTCGAGCAGCAGCTCGCCCTGTTCGACGCGGTCGCCCTCGCGCACCGCCAGGGTCTGGATCTGGCCGCCCACCGGCAGCGACAGCCGCGCCCGGCGGCAGGCCTTGACGGTGCCGGCGCGGGTGTTGGCGACGGTGGCCTCCACCGCGCCTCGATCGACGGTCGCCAGCCGCACCGGTACAGGCTCCGGGCGCGTGGCGGCGTAGAGCGTCACGCCGGCGGCGGCGACGAGCAGCAGTGCGATCAGGCCCTTGCGAGGTGTCGGTATGTCGGTCGGTTCCCTGTCCGCTATGCGGGCATTACACGGGCTGGCAGCGGTGCGGTCAAACCCGCATCAGTGCCGCAGCAGCCGGCCCCAGCGCCAGAGGTTGAGCAGACTGGCCAGCGAGGCAGCGACATAGGTGAGGGCCGCCGCGCGCAGGATGCTGCGGGCGGCCGGGCGGTCCGGCGGCGGCAGGTAACGCCCCGCCTCCAGCAGCGGCAGGGCGCGCCGGAAGCTGGCATCCAGCTCCACGGGCAGGGTCACCAGATGCACCAGCGCCGAGGCCCCGAAGGCGGCCAGGGCGCCGGCCAGCGTCAGCCAGCCGGCGACCGGGGTGCGGGTGACCAGGCCGATCAGGGGCGCGGCGACGAACAGCAGGTTGCCCAGCATCTGCGCGCCTTGCGCCAGACCGACCAGGCGCTGGCGCAGCCGGAACCAGCCGTCGCCCTGGGCATGCTGCAGGGCATGGCCGACCTCGTGGGCGGCCACGACCACGGCAGTGAGCGAGCGGCCGTTGTGGTGTTCCGGGGACAGCGCCACCTGTCGCGTGCGCGGGTCGTAGTGATCGCCGGCCTCGGTGGTCACCACCTGCACGTCCCCGAGGTCGAGCCGGTCGAGCAGGTGGCGGGCGAACTGGCCGCCGGTGCCCGGGAAGTCGTCCCGTGGCCGGGCGTGGCGGCGCAGCACCCATTGCACCCAGAGCTGCGGCCCGAACAGCAGCATCAGCAGGGCCAGGATACCCAGGGTCAGCGGCATGGCGGGGCGAGGACCGGCGGGGCGCCGGCCGGCGAACTATAATCGAGGCACAGGGCAGTCATTCCGGAGGGCAGGCTCATGACCATGTCTGGCACGCTCTATCGCTATCTCGCCGATCAGGAGGTCACCTTCGACCTGGTGACCCATCCCCGCAGTGCCACCAGCCTGGAAACGGCCCGTCTCGCGCACGTTCCCGCCGACTGCGTCGCCAAGCCGGTGCTGCTCGAGGACGAGCAAGGCTATCTGATGGCCGTCATCCCCGCCAGTCACCGCCTCGATCTGGGCGAGCTGGACCGACAGCTCAATCGCCATCTCGAGTTCGCGCCGGAGGCCGAGATCGCCGGTCTGTTCGAGGACTGCGAGCCCGGCGCCATGCCGCCGGTGGGTGCGCCCTGGGGTATCCCCGAGGTCGTGGACGACCGGCTGGCCGAACAGGCCGAGGTCTGGTTCGAGGCCGGTGACCACGAGCAGCTGGTGCACATGAATGGCGAAACCTTCGCCCAGGTCATGGGCGACGCGCGCTTCGGCCGTTTCAGCGAGCACCTCTGAATCGGTTCAGGCGTCTGAATCGGTTCGGGTGTCCGTCGGACGGGCCACCGGGCGGCCGATGGCGTAGTAGGTGAAGCCCAGCGAGGCCAGCCGCGCCGGGTCGTAGAGGTTGCGCCCGTCGAAGATCACCGGCTCGCGCAGGCGGGCGCGGATCTGGTCGAAGACCGGGCTGCGGAACTCCTGCCACTCGGTGATGACGGTGAGCGCGTCGGCGCCCTCCAGTGCGTCCGTCGCCGATTCGGCCAGCCTCAGGTCTTCCCGCTCGCCATAGATGCGGCGGCACTCGTCCATGGCCACCGGGTCGTAGGCCTGCACCCGGGCGCCCGCCGCCCACAGTGCCTCCATCAGCACGCGACTCGACGCCTCGCGCATGTCGTCGGTGTTGGGTTTGAATGCCAGGCCCCAGAGCGCGATGGTTTTGTCGCGAACGTCGCCGAAATGCTGTGAAATCTTGTCGAAGAGCACCCTTTTCTGGCGATCATTCACGGACTCCACCGCGCTCAGCAGTTGCGCCTCGTAGTCGATGTCGCGGGCGATGCGTTCCAGGGCCTTGACGTCCTTGGGGAAGCAGGAGCCGCCGTAGCCGGCCCCCGGATAGATGAACTGGTAGCCGATGCGGGGGTCCGAGCCGATGCCGACCCGCACCTGTTCGATGTCGGCGCCGAGGCGTTCTGCCATGTTCGACAGCTCGTTCATGAAGCTGATCTTGGTCGCCAGCATGGCATTGGCCGCATACTTGGTCAGCTCCGCGGAGCGGATGTCCATGGCCAGCAGCCGGTCGTGGTTGCGGTTGAAGGGGGCGTAGAGCGCGCGCATCAGCTCGGTGGTGCGCGGATTGTCGGTGCCGACGATGATCCGGTCCGGCTTCATGAAGTCGCCGATGGCTGCGCCTTCCTTGAGGAATTCAGGATTGGACACCACATCGAAGTCGCGCTGAACGCCGCGGTCGGCGAGCGTAGTGGCGATGGCCTCGCGCACCCGGTCGGCGGTCCCTACCGGCACCGTCGACTTGTTAACGATCACGCGGTAGTCCTCCAGGTGGCTGCCGATGGTCCGCGCCACCGCGAGCACGTGCTGCAGGTCGGCCGAGCCGTCCTCGTCCGGGGGCGTGCCCACGGCAATGAACTGGAACAGTCCGTGCGCCACGCCTTCGGCCGGGTCCAGGGTGAAACGGAGCCGGCCGGCGCGGCCGTTGTCCTGTACCATGCGATCCAGTCCCGGCTCGTAGATGGGCACCCGGCCCTGGTTGAGCATCTCGATCTTGGCGGGATCCACGTCCACGCACAGGACCTCGTTGCCGACCTCGGCGAGGCAGGCGCCGGTGACCAGGCCGACGTAGCCGGAACCGTAGATGGTGACCTTCATGGCTTCCCCTGTCCTGAATGGCGATCCCGGCCTCGGGCAAAATGCCCTGCCCGGCAGTCACTTGGCGTGCTGTCCGGGCCGGGCCGAGGACGCCATGCTACCAGAACGGAACTGCCGGGCGCAGGGGTGACCGCATTGCGGCTGCTGGAGTTGACACGGGGCAGGCGCTCACCCAAAATACGCTGCTTCGCTTGGGGAGGGGTTCCCGAGTGGCCAAAGGGGGCAGACTGTAAATCTGCTGGCTCCGCCTTCGGAGGTTCGAATCCTCCCCCCTCCACCATACAGGTTGCGAAGCGGTCGGCTGATGGCCGGCAGCGAACGGAAGTGCTTCCCCGGATATGGGGGAGGATTTGAACCGAGAGAGGTTCGACAGGCCGCGTAGCGGCCTGAACGACGCGCGCAGCGCGGCGGCCCGGAGGGCGGAAGGCCGAAGGCCTGGAGTAATCCTCCCCCCTCCACCATACAGGTTGCGAAGCGGTCGGCTGATGGCCGGCAGCGAACGGAAGTGCTTCCCCGGATATGGGGGAGGATTTGAACCGAGAGAGGTTCGACAGGCCGCGTAGCGGCCT